>JBKQRG010000310.1:0-9912 GCA_052144015.1 Desulfomonilaceae bacterium | reverse complement strand
TTTAATTGATGTTCGTTCTCTTTGATAAAATTACGCTGAGCCTGGCCGCGATTCATAAAATCATCCAGCTTCCCTTCTATGGGCATCCCAGCGCCATGTTTATTAATGTATTGGCGATGTTTTTCGTCCCACTTCTTGAGATCTTCCAGGGTCTTCGTGATTTCATCAATTTTTGCAAGGTCATCAAAATCCAGCCCATCCTTGATGAACTGCCAAGGATTATTCAGAGGATCGCACTTGGTCCAGCAGTCGGCCACACGTCGCACATTTTGCCCAAGAACTCTTAATTGATTAAAATTGATGTTCCGAACCAGGGGAAACAGTGGGTCTAGAGGCTTGATATCAGCGTACAAACGGCGCCACATTGTAATGATCTCACGATATGATAATCCCAAGGTGTCATTCACGCCGAAGAGAGCGGCATAATAGTCATCTAACTCTTTTTCTAAGGCTTCGATCTGCCCGGAGAGAATACGAAAATCTTCCTTTCCCACTGAGACACGCGCCAGTCCTGAATTCAAGCAATCGCTGATCTTCGAAATGACATGCCTGCGATCTGTCTCCGGATCATTCACAAGAACAAAAAAATCTGCCAACCGCGCAGCGGACAGACGTTCGGCCACGACGTCGCGAGCGGCTTTTTTTTGGCATAAGACCAGAATCCTATCGCCTCTCGCCAGGGCATCAGCCACAATATTGACAATGGTCTGGGACTTGCCGGTCCCGGGCGGACCATGAATTGTTACACCCGGCTCGGAACGTGCCTGCCATATGGCTTGCTCCTGCATGTAATCGGTCAGGCACACCAGATACCTGTCTGATTCAGGAGGCGGTGAGACTTGAACCGGCGGGAAAGGTTTGCCGGAGAGAAAATTCTCCACCACTGTTTGGCTTAATCCTTCCGTCTGTGAGCTTATGTGCAAGAGATTTTTCAGGTCTTCCATCAATTCGCGATTGTGCCACTGCACCACGCCCAATAACGCCTCGTTCAGCAATACGCGAGGCTGATTCTGTTTTCGTAATTCGTTCTTGCTGGGCAGACCTTCAAATCCGCTTGAATTATCAGGAGGGAGTACCTCAAGTTGACTGAAAACATCCTGGATTCTTTTGAAAAATGACTCGGCGCTCGGTTCCAAGATGTTGTCGCTCGGGGTCTCAATTGTCACGTTTAGACGGTTTTGGATCCAGAATACTAGAGCCTCGTTAAAAATAGGTTCGAGGTACTCTTCACTTCGCATTATTTCAATCTTGCCGAGGCCTCTTTCACTAGTAGAGATTGTGACCGGCCAGAGGAAGACTGGGGCCAGCACGTCATCAGGAGTCCTCGCCTCGGTGCTGGTATTCCTCAAATAAATGATCGGGTAAATCAACCAAAGGGAACGAAAACCACGCTCCCGCCAGATAAATCTCGCTTTCTTCTCAATTTTGTCCAGGCGCAATCTTGTCAGTGCGTACGTCTTCTCTCGTCCTTTCTTTTCGTCCTCAGATCCGGACTGCAATTTAAAATCTATTAGAACGCTATGGGGCGGCTGAAAAAGGACTGGTGCTACTATAGATTCATAAGGATCGACAAGACTGCGTAGATCTGCGACATCGATTCTGGAGGTACGCTGTCCAGGATGGATGTTCAGGAGTTCACTTCTTCGAAGAGAAGCGTTGAGTTTCCTCAGATAACTTTTGAGCGTCCCTTTCAAAGTAGGAATCCCTCAAATCTATCATTTTATGAACTGCGAAAGTCTAAGAGCGCAACTATATCAAGAACACATAGATTGCTTCAAGGCCATTATCCCATCTTCGTAAATACGAGTCATTTCAGAGGCTTCTCGTGTAATCATTGTATGCGGAAACAAAAGCTCAGATTTTATTGAAACGCCATCAAGGTTTTTTTGGAGGGAAGTGAAATACAACTTCCTGCGGAAATTCAAGCAAATACACAAACACTTGCAAGGCAACTGCGGCTACGATATCAGCAATATGCCGAAAATTTTTCATGCGCACGAACGGGTACTATCCTTAAAAGAAGCTGGGAGATCATTCCGATTTTCGCAAGAGTATGTCATGCTACTGCTCAGGCGTGCGTGCATAGTCTACCGCGTTGCTTTTCTCTAATGATGCGGTCCTATTCTTGTGCGTCGCAAAGAGCGGGATGCAGTAAAGAAAGCCGTTTCACAAAATGGCTAGCGGGATAGCATTTGGATGAATGAAGTCTGGCGAAAGAAAAGCATTCAGGAGCTTCAAGTGGAAGCAGGGACCGACATTGGCCTCAAAAGAATTTTGAGCGCTACGGATCTCGTTGCCATCGGGATAGGAGCAATAGTCGGGGCCGGCATATTCGTGCTCACAGGGCAGGCTGCTGCAAATTATGCGGGACCGGCCATAGTCTTTTCCTTCATTTTTGCTGCGATTGCATGCGCACTGGCCGGCTTGTGTTACGCTGAATTTGCATCCATGATTCCCATATCAGGCAGCGCCTATACGTATGCGTATGCAACCTTGGGACAGGTGTTCGCCTGGTTCATCGGATGGGATTTGCTTATCGAATACTCAATAGGGGCCGCTGCAGTGGCCGTGGGTTGGTCCGGCTACCTGGTGAGCTTGTTGAATCAAATAGGTATCCATATTCCCCCTCAACTTACCGCGCCGCTTGGCACGCAACTCGTGTACCTGCCGACAGAACTCCTTGCGAAACTCCAGATTCCGGAACCAGCGGGATGGTACCAATTGAGTTCCTATGCTGAGGCCCTTACACAGGCGGGCATTTCGCCGACACAACTACAGCTGACGACGGCCCTATTTAACCTACCGGCTTTCCTTGTCGTCTCGCTTCTCACGGCTCTTTTAGTCAAAGGAATTCGCGAATCAACTTTCGTTAACTCTTTCATTGTGGCTCTGAAGGTCGTACTGATTCTTGTGGTGATCGGGACCGGAACAGCCTTCGTGAATACGTCTAACTGGACCCCATTTGTTCCACCCAATTTGGGGAAATTCGGGGAGTTCGGGTGGTCGGGCGTGATGCGGGGAGCGGCTGTAGTCTTCTTCGCATACATTGGTTTTGATGCCGTCTCCACTGCTGCACAAGAATCGCGCAATCCTTCACGTGACATGCCTATTGGCATTCTGGGCTCACTGATCGTTTGCTCCGTGCTCTACATTCTGATGGCCCTCGTCCTTACAGGGATCGTTCCTTATACAAGGCTCAATGTGGCGGATCCTGTGGCCGTTGCCATCGATGCAATCGGGATTCATTGGTTGGCCGTCATGGTAAAATTGGGGGCAATTGCCGGACTCACTTCCGTAATCCTGGTTCTGTTACTCGGGCAGCCGCGCATTCTGTTTAGCATGGCCCGTGACGGACTCCTGCCTCCGCTTTTTGCCAGAATCCATCCTCTCTATGGTACGCCTGCAAATACAACCATGCTGACCGGCGGAATAGTCGCAACAGCGGCAGCGCTTCTCCCTATCGGACTTTTGGGAGAACTCGTTTCAATCGGAACTCTGGCAGCCTTCATCGTGGTATGCTCAGGCGTTTTGGTCCTTCGTTACAAACAGCCTGATTTGCCAAGGCCTTTCAAAACTCCCTGGGTTCCGTGGGTGCCCCTGTCGGGTATAGCTTGCTGCCTCTATTTGGTTCTTAGCCTGCCCTTCGAAACGTGGCTGCGCCTCCTGGTATGGCTTGTCATTGGATTGGCTATCTATTTTCTTTACGGGATCAGGCACAGCCGTCTCAGGAGACTAAGCCAAGAGAATTCTTAGATTTAATAAACCTGCAAAAACGCTCGTCGCCCGTCGGCTTATCAGCTCCATCCCGATGACTTTCAGAGAGGGGACCGCCAAGGAAAACCCCACAGGACGCGGGGTTGCGAAAGGTTTTCCCCCTGGTATTCCGCTCGGGTGTCAGCAAATTTGTCACTTTGTAACATTACTTCGCCGTATGACCTAGTGCCTGATAACCGAACTCTTCAGTCAAAAGTTGTTTTTTTAGCTTGGTGTGTCTGGATTCATCGTGAGATTTTGGCTGGCACGGATTCTGCTTCTTTAAGCACAGCCTGCTTATGAACAATATTCAGGCTTAGTATCCACTTCAAATGGTTTTGATCGGATACGTCGGTCCAATTTTAATTCATCGACAGTTCGGAGATGACGAGTTCGACGCAAACAATCTTCGATTGGTCGAAGTTCGGGAATGAAGCGCATCCGTAACTTTGTTCGGGCTCATTTAAACGGCAACAAAGGAAAACAACTTTGCCCGATCGAGACGAAACACCAAGGGAGGGCTAATGGAGCGGACAAAAGCAATCGATGAACTTTTTGACGCAGGATGGCAGGCTTTAGAGAGCGATGATCCTGCGGCATTTATGGAGTGGCGAAGACGTGTCGCCGAAATGCTGGGACCGGATCATCTTTACGCTCAACTTTTTCAAAGTCCCGAAGACAAAAAGATTCGCTTGACCAGCGCAAACACTGCAGGTACGGGCCAGGGAGCTGCGAAAAACATGCGTGTTGCTTGAAACCCGGCTGTGGGCCACGGCTCTACGGGACTGATACATCCCAACCCGAATTATTCTGAAGGCTGAAGTTCAAACCGACCCACTACCAAATTCTCGTTGACGCAGGCATGCACTTTGAGGTACTCTCAAAAATGGGAAATAGTGGCTGTTTTCATTAATGTGACATCGATCTTGCCGTCCTCTTGTGAGAGCATCCATGGACCTTCTGAGGGTCAAGTGGACGTGTCGATGCCGCATTCCGAAGCACAAACTCCGAAGAATGACAAAACCGCCGGATAATTGCGGGTAGAACTGTTGCGCTCCAGACCTGTGCAGTGAGTAATCACCGCGGAGGCTTAATGCCGGGGAGGTGAAGAGATGGATGTTTCAACCATCAGACAGCGACTGAAGGAAATCGTAGGAGATCAGTACGTTTTGACTTCCGACGTGGACTTGATGCTTTACGGATACGACGCGTACCTGGAGACAAAGAGGCCGGACGTGGTCGTTATTCCCGAAAACACCCTGGAGGTAAGCCGAATTGTGAGTTTAGCTTACGAAGCCGGGGTTCCCGTAACGGCTCGGGGGGCGGGCACTTGTCTGAGTGGAGGTCCTGTGCCTCTCAAAGGCGGGATAGTGATTCATCTTTCCAGGATGAACCGCATACTGGAGATTGATGTGCCCAACAAGAGAGCCAGAGTCGAGCCCGGCGTAATAACATTGGATTTGCAAACCGCTGCGGCAAAAAAAGGGCTGCAATACGCGCCCGACCCGGCCAGTCAGAAAACTTCCACCATGGGAGGGAACGTTGGAGAGAACTCCGGCGGACCTCACTGCCTCAAATACGGCGTGACCACCAATCATGTCTTGGGACTCAAAGTGGTGCTTTACGACGGTACTGTAATGGAACTCGGCGGCAAGGCGCCCGACAAGCCCGGATATGATTTGACCGGAGTCATGGTAGGCTCCGAGGGAACGTTAGGCATAATCACGGAAATTACGGCGCGATTGATCGAACAACCGGAAGCGATCAAAACAATGCTGGCCATCTTTGATTCCGTCGAAGACGCGGGCAATACGGTATCGGCAATAATCGCTGACGGCATTTTGCCGGCCACATTGGAAATGATGGACAAACTGGTTATTCAAGTCGTCGAAGAGTCGATCCATGCCGGCTATCCATTGGATGCCGAAGCTGTCCTCATAATTGAGCTGGACGGCCTTAAGGACGGCATGGAACGGCTTGCGGACCGGATCATTAAAATATGCCGGGCCAACCGAGTCCGTGAGGTGAAAGTCGCGAAGAATGCAGCGGAACGAGACACTCTCTGGATAGGTCGCCGTGGAGCCTTTGGGGCAGTTTCCAGACTAAAACCGAGCTACATGGTATGCGACGGGACTGTTCCCCGGACCAAGCTTCCACAGGTGCTCGGCGAAGTCAGAGAAATCAGCCGAAAATATAATCTGCCCATTGCCAACGTATTCCACGCAGGCGACGGAAATCTTCATCCAATAATTCTGTTCGATATTCGTGACGAGGAGGAAACCCTTCGGGTGAAGAAGGCGGGCACCGAAATCCTGCGTTCGTGTGTGGACGCGGGTGGCACGATTAGTGGTGAACACGGGATCGGTTTCGAGAAACTCGGGGAGATGTCGTTCATTTTTTCTCGAGACGACATCGCGGCGATGTGGAAGCTCAAGAATGCCTTCGATCCGGCAGGTCAACTTAATCCGGGCAAAGTCCTGCCCCCAATATCCTCGTCAATACAGGAAAGGGGACTGAAAACATGAACATAAACCTGCTGCATCCGATTTTGAGCCCTGAAACGGTGGTGACTGATTCCGCCACCCTCGCCGGATTCTCCGTGGATGGGATTGTGCCGGAGGCCTTGGTTTACGCGGAAAATTTGAATCAGGTTGCTGAACTAATTAAGCTGGCCAACTCTCAAAACTGGGGTGTCATCCCCTGGGGCGGTGGTACCAAGATGGCACTCGGCAAGCCGCCTTTGAGGTTTAATCTGGTCTTGAGCACTAGCCGACTCAACAAAGTTCTCGATCTCGATGTGGATAATCTGACGGTCACTGCGCAAGCCGGCGTAAAGCTGGCTGACCTTCAGGACCTCCTTGAAGGCGCAGAAAATAGATGTTTTTTCCTGCCTGACGATAATCTCAAAAAGCAAGCCGATTACATGTGCTCCGGAGGTGATTACAAGGGAGTTTTCTTGCCACTGGACCCGCCGTTTCCTGATCGGGTCACTCTGGGCGGCATTGTCGCTGTCAACTCGGCCGGACCGAAACGACTGCGCTTCGGGCTGCCTCGCGATCTGATCCTGGGCGTGAAATACGTGAACCCCACAGGCGAGATTATCAGTATGGGCGGAAAAACGGTCAAGAACGTCAGTGGCTATGACGTTTCCAAAATCATGATCGGCGCTCTGGGAACACTCGGAATCCTCGGCGAGATAACGTTTCGGCTCCTGCCGCTGCCGGAGAAAGTTGCGACAGTACTCGCGAGTTTCGGGAGCTTCGCTTCGGCGCGGGCCTTCGCGGACCGTGTTTTGGACTCAAAGCTTTTGCCCACCTCAGTGGAAATCCTTAATGGACCGGGCTACGATCTCACGATGTCGCGGGACCTGAGCTTACCGCCCGAGGGCTGGTGTGTGGCAGTAGGTGTGGAAGGATTCGAGGAAGAAGTGATCAGAGAGATCACGGATCTCAAAGACATGGCCCAGCGAGAGAGCGCTCTCGAAGCGGCTCAGCTGGATCGGGAAAAGGCATTCGCTTTTTGGCGGATGCTGGCCAATTGCGGCGTAGCTCCACAGGGGAAAACAGTTGTCAAGTTCAAAGGGAGTTTCTTAATTTCGCGCTATGCTGAAATCATGGACGCGTGGAGCATTGCCTCATCCGACTACCGAACCGCACTGATGGTTTCGGCAGGATCGGGCTCGGCACACGGCTACATTTTTTGGGGGGCAGATGAGGATCCGGAAAAGCTTGCCGCGGTGGGATCGGCTTTTCGTGCCGCTGCCGAGAAGCATGAGGGCAGTATGATCATGGAATCCGCTCCGGCACCTCTTAAACAAAAGCTCGATCCGTGGGGCAGCCCGAGAGAGGATTTCCTCCTGATGAAGAGGATTAAAGCCAATGTCGATCCTATGGATGTGCTCAATCCAGGTCGATTTCTGGGAGGGATATAGCCATGAACATATCTCAACTCAAGAAGCTGCAGTACGAAGAGGTGGCCAAATGTACCCGCTGCGGGTTTTGTCTCCCCAATTGCCCTACTTACGGCGTGCGCAGGACGGAAGCCTTCACACCCAGGGGACGCAATGCCATAACACGAGCGGTCATTGAAGGCGACCTGGAACTTACCCCGTATCTGGCCCAGTCCATATTCACCTGTTTGGGCTGCGGGGCCTGCACAAAGGCGTGCTTCCCCGGGATCAAGACAAAGGATGCAGTCCTCTCGGATAGGGCTTGTCTGACCGAGATTGAGGCCCACCCGAAAATATTCGAAAAGCTCGCAGAAACGCTCAACCAATACCACAATATTTCCGAAGATGATAATGAGGGACGGGCCAACTGGCGACAATACTTGAAGAATGTTCCGAATGAGGTGCTGGAAAAAGACAGGGCTGAGATCGTGTATTTTGTGGGCTGCGGGGCCTCGTTCTTTCCTACGGCGCAAAAGATCCCTGCGGAGTTTGCTACCATCATGTATCGGGCCGGCCTGGACTTCACAATCCTGGGCGGTGAAGAATGGTGCTGCGGCTCTCCTCTGCTCGGGGCCGGTATGCCGGACAAAGCCGCCGAACTAAAGAACCACAATCTAGAGAAATTCAATAGCATTGGCGCTAAAGAGGTAGTATTTTCATGCCCATCCTGCATGCACACCTGGAAAACTCTTTACGGCTCCGATGCGAAACTACGGCACGCGAGCCAGGTTTTGTCAGATCTGATCAAACAGGACAAGGTGGAATTAGGACAGCTCAGGCTCAAGGTCACGTACCACGATCCTTGCCATCTCGGCCGTAATACCGGCGTTTTCGAGGAACCGCGAGAGGTCATCAAATCCATAACCGGTATAGAATTCGTTGAACTCGCCAACAACAGGAATTTTAGCCTCTGCTGCGGCGGCGGCGGCAATGTGGAGATGGTGGATCCCGATCTTTCGGCGGCAGTGGCTCGGCGCAAGATTGAAGAAATACAAGCTACGGGTGCCGATACCGTCGTTTCTTCGTGTCAACAGTGCCTTCGCGTGATCGACGCCGCTGCCCGCCGCGAAGGTATAGACCTTAACGTTCTTGATTTGACGCAACTGGTCGCCAAAGCCTTGATGTGAATTGATGACTGAGTCGTAACGAACTCAGGGCAGGCCGTTGGGAAGCGATCGGAAAGGGACTACCAGGGGGAAACCCTTTTACAAAATGGTTTTCCCCTTGCCGTCCGGGTTGACTACCTAATGTTCGAGCCAAGACCTGATTAACATCCTCGAACTCCGCTCCGCGACGAGAATTGCAGGTCTTATGCTTCAAGGGGCATTGAAAAGAAGAGAGAGTCGAGGAGCCCATTGCCGAGAAGATTTCCCGGATCAAGACGACGAAAAATGGCGTGGCCACCTCCAGGTCCAAATGACTAACGGGGAAGACACCTAGGATTATCAGCCTGAAACCCCTAACAACTGAATTGATACTCCGGCGGACTCTTTTTCAAGAGATCTTCTGGGGAAGCCCTTCTTCTCCAACGGATCGTTTCTTTTGCTCGGCAGATCATGGGGGACTCCTTTTGCAAGAAACCGCCCTAAAGGCCGCGATGATGTAATTATGTGGCGCCACGTGGCTGCCATGATCTTTCGCCGGTCATTGGCTGGGGTCATGAAAACATGTCGGGCACGGCCCGACCTACCCGCGGCCAACCGTTCAGATGAAACAGTGGGAGTGGCTTGCAGCAGCGGCCGGGAAACCGGCAAATCAGGATTCCGGGGCGCTCACAATCAAATCCGTGAAAAGAAGCTCAAACTAATTTCTGCTGCCTTCTCCGCCTGACCCTACACTCCGTCCCTGCCTGAACCATAAAACCCGCAGCGCTTCGTTTTGCGAAGTTTAAAGCGAAGTTGGATGTCAATCCGGACAACAGGCATCTGAAGAACCGCTGTGAAGGCAAAAACGTACGGGATAAATCCATAAGAGCGGATAACTGAGCTCACATTCCGCACCTGTTGACGCTCGTTTTGGTGATTTTTTACTCACGCTGGTTGGCAACGTGGTGGTAGCCAAAGGGATTGAGAAAGGTATCAGGAGTAAGGGCTCGTCACAAAATAGTGCTTGCAACTTGATTTCGCGTTTACTATAGAGCGGGGGCATGAATGATGAAGACAATATCAGAAAGCGCTTCGAGTTGCTAGCTTCTTTGTTGGATGAGCGCG
>JBKQRG010000309.1:0-6764 GCA_052144015.1 Desulfomonilaceae bacterium | reverse complement strand
TGAAAGCATGATCCTTCTGCATTACACCTATAAAACCCGGCGTCTGTATCTGGTGATCACAGGCCCTCATCGTTGTTTCGCCTGCCATTCCGTCGAATTTCATCCCTTCCCATGCAGCGATTATTTTATCCGCTTCGACTGAATTAGCCTTCTTTATAGCCTCACCAATAAAATAAACGGCATCTACGCTAAGAGCTTGCGAGCTTGGCACTAGGTAAAAGCTAGGTCTGTCCGGATAGTGTTTCTTGAACCAAGCCTGCCATGATTTAATAAACTCATGATTCTTTTTCGTGTTCAGAGTTGCAAGATAAAGCTCGGCCGTCACGCTCCCCAACCCGGCTTCCCGTGCCTGGTTCATGTAGGTGGGGTTATCAAGGTAATAGCAGCCAAAGATCGCCTTGAGACCTAAATCTCTCGCCTGTTTCATAAGGTTCGGAAGGTCAGTGCCGAAATTGCCGGTAATAATTACATCAGGTTTCGTGGCAATAGCCTTGGTCACATAAGGACCGAAATCTTTTGTGGCTATAGGCTGGAATTCTTCTCCAACAATCTCCTGGTCGGCTCTCTTAACTTTGAGAAAAATGTTCTTGAAGGCATCTGCCACTGCATGACCAAAAGCATAGTCAGGGTTTAGCATGTAGAATCGCTTGTAGGGGCTTGAGGCAAAATAATTCGCGAGAATCCCCGAATGCATTGAGGTGCTAAGGCAGAGCCTGAAGGAAGTGACTTGAAATTCAGGTCCCATGATTTCATCAGCTTCTTGATGGAGAATGACATGAATGACATTCAATTCTTTCGCGACCTTGGAAAGGGCGAGGCCGACAGCGCTGCTCGTGTGATTCAAAATGACCTTGGCACCGTCCTCGAGTACAGCCTTCCTGGCCATTCGGACCGATATGTCCGGTTTCATTTGATTGTCATACTGAATAAGCTTTACTGAGCGCCCCAATAGGCCGCCCGCCGCATTAACTTGTTCAACAGCGTATTCAACGAATGCAGCGACTTCCGTCCCTACATCTTTAAATGGACCTGATAAGGGTTCAATAAGAGCAAATACAATGGGTTGTTTTTGGTCCTGTGCCAGACTTGGAGCAGAGCACAAAACGAGAGCCAGCAGAAGTACCACAGCAAGTGTGACGCCTAGCATGCTCTTATTAATCTTCATGGAATACCTCCCAGTGTCTATTTGATAAAACACAATGAAAATGGACGCTTCTTAATATCTGGTTTTTTAGATAACGCTTTGTACAAAGTGTTGGTTATACCTCCAGGTACATTTCGATGATTTCGGGGCTTGCCTGTAACTCATTAGGTGTTCCCTTGTAGACAATTTCGCCTTTGTTCATGATCATCACGGAATCCGCCACATCCATCACCACATCCATTGACTGTTCAACAAGCAGCACTGAGACCCCGGAACGGTGAATCTCTTCAATGACGTTGACGACGGTTTCTACAACTTGCGGAGCAAGACCTTCAGTGGGTTCATCAATAAGTACAAGCGAGGGATTTCCCATCAAGGTCCGTCCAATGGTAAGCATCTGCTGTTCACCTCCCGACAGATTGCCTCCCCTGAAAGAATCCCTTTGCTTCAATCGTGGGAAAAAATCATAGACCTTTTCAATGGTCCAGTCGGGCTCCGGTTTCTGCTTCTGTCCTGACTTCATGCCTAACAAAAGGTTTTGCCTCACTGTAAGAGTAGGGAATATCCTCCTGTCTTCCGGAACATATCCGACGCCGAGTTTTGCCATCTGATACGGCTGAAGACCGACCACCTCTTTGTTGTTCAACTTAATCGAGCCCGCCTTAGGACGAACAATCCCCATTATGCTTTTTAGAGTGGTGGACTTACCTACCCCGTTCCTCCCTAAAAGACCGACAATCTCCGCCTTGCGTACATCAATCGACACGTCGTGGAGAACATGGCTTTTGTAATAAAACGAGTTGATTCGATTAACCTCGAGCATGTCTCTTTTTTCCCAGATATGCCTTTCTGACTGCTTCGTCCCCGCGAATGTCATCAGGTCGACCGGAGGCAAGCACCACACCATATGAAAGCACCGTAATCCTATCGGCCATACTGAAGACCACATCCATGTCGTGCTCTACGACCATGAGAGTCTTTCCTTTTGTTATATTCTTGATGAGAGAAACTGCTTCCCTGCTCTGTTCTCTCGTCATCCCCGCCGTAGGTTCGTCAAGTAGGATGAGTTTAGGGTCTGTGGCCAAGGCGATGCCGACCTCAAGGGCTCTTTGCTGACCATATGAAAGCTCGCTGGCAGGAACATCCTTGATCGCGTCCAACCCCAAGACATTGATGAGTTCAATAGCCTCCTGGTGTACAGCATCTATATTCTTTAGTCTTGTCAACATGCTGAGCCGAATCCCTCTCCTTGAGAGAATGGCATTTCTGATGTTTCCGTACACCGTCATCCCCGGGAAAACGTTCGTAATCTGAAAGGATCGAGCAAGCCCCTTCCTTGATATCTTGTACGGCTCGAGACCGGTAATGTCCTCGCCATTAAAACGAACTGTTCCATGCGTGGGTTTGTACTTACCGGATATGACATTAAAAAGCGTGCTCTTGCCTGCCCCCTTTGGGCCTATGATCGCGTGACACTCACCTTCTTCAATTGTAAGGTTTATGTCGTTTAATACGGTTAGCCCTTTGAAATCTTTATGAACGCCCTGCAGCTCAAGAATTGTCATTTGCTTATGTCCCTGGAAAGACGGAACATGTTAGTGATCTTCTCACTCGTTATAAGGCCGACAAGACCGGTTCGGAAATACATAACAAGCAGGATGAAAAGTACACCAAGAATGAATTCCCACCGGTCGGTAACACGGCTCACCCAATCGGTAAAATAGAGATAGACCCCGGTACCGAGAATCGGGCCGAGAAAAGAGCCGGCGCCTCCGATGAATGTCATGAACACAACCTGCATCGACATTGTTGTGTCGATGGAACTCGTGGATACAATTCCCTGGAAAAGGGTGAAGAGACTGCCTGCGACACCCGCGAAGAATGAACAGATCGTGTAAAGCGTCAGCCTAACGGAAATGATGTCGTATCCGATAAAATCAGCTCGCTCATCATTCTCTTTGATTGCCAGAGCGCTATTTCCAAAGGGCGTTGATGTGAGATACCACTGAACAAGAATGCAGAGGAGAACAATGGCTATAACCAGGTAGTAGATGTTAATGGCGTTATTCATAGGGATGATGCCCAGGCCGGGTAGATAAAGATCGGGTCGTTTGATGCTGAGTCCGTCATCTCCCCCTGTAAGTGACCGCCATTTTAGCGCAATAGCAAAGAAGAACTGATTGAAGGCCATGGTGAGAAGGGCAAAATAAGCGCCCTTGAGCCTTACACAAAAAAATCCTGCCAGGAGACCGCCCAGGGCACCCGCTATTCCGCCCATGAGGAGCACCAGAATAAGTGGAAGCCCCGTAAAATACTTTAACAAAAGCGCCACAGTATATGCGCCGATCCCAAAATAAGCCGAGTGACCGAAAGAAAGCATGCCGCCATAACCGAAAAGCATATTGAAGCTCATGGCATAGAGAGAGAAGAAGGCGATCTCGATGACCATGTTTACCTGGGTTATTGGGATCAGATAAGGCAAAATGCCGATTCCCGCCAGGCAAAGACAGATCACCACTGCTCTCAAACTGGTCGCCTTCATTCCTTATCTCCAAAAAGACCGGTCGGCCGGATGATCAGGACAAGCGCCATCAAGACAAATTGGAAGACAAGCGCAAATTTGGGAAGGATAAGGATTCCGAATGATTGGAGCACGCCGATCATGAGCGAGGCTACGAGTGCTCCTAGGATGCTTCCGAACCCGCCGATGACAATGACGACAAAGGCGTCCATCAAGATTTCAAATCCCATAGCGGGATTAGTGCCAAGGAAAGGCCCCGCTATTGCGCCTGCCAGCCCGGCGAAGGCCGATCCTATTGCGAATACCCCCAGAAAAACAAGCGTCACATTGGTGCCAAGAGCGCCTACCATTTCTGCATCGGATACGGCAGCACGCACTATGATGCCGATACGAGTCTTCATTATGATAGCCGCCATAACCAAGAGCACTACAATCCCGCAAAAGAGGATGAAGAGGCGGTAATAGGGATATGTGGCGCCGAGGATAGTCGTGGAGCCGGTGAGAGACAAGGGTACAGCCACAGGAACCGGGGCATTCCCCCAGAACCATTTCACCACCTCACCAATTACAAGGAAAACACCAAAAGTAAGGAGGAGTTCATACGCGTGACCGTAAGCATGGACCTTGCGAAGGAGGAAACGTTCTACGAGGACACCTCCAACCGCTGCACCCAAAGGCGCAATGAGAAGGGAAAGCCAAAAGTTTCCCGACCATGCCGCCACAGAATAAGCAAAATAGGCTCCCAGCATGTAAAAGCCTGCATGGGCGAGGTTGAGCACACCCATCATGCCGAATACAAGTGTCAAACCCGCGGTGACAAGAAAAAGGAGCATGCCATAGACAACGCCGTGGATCGCTTGAATAACGTAGATATCGAACGAAAATGACATTAGATACCCGTCATTGTGTAAATGTCGCTATAAAGTCCTTAACCATGTTGTCCAAAGAATATGACACGTACCATCCCGTCGGTATTTAGGCGATTGTTGTTCTTATTTTTCCAGCTCCCTTTTGAGTTTCATATGCTTGGTCCTGTCCCAGGCTCTCTCGGTCAGATCTGGCTCTTCTTTGAGTTCCTTTTTCTTGATTTTCCCTGTGGCAGTTTTAGGCAATGAGTCTCGGAATTCGATGTAGCGCGGTATCTTGAAATATGCTAGCCGAGCTTCACACCACCCGATGATTTTTTCTGGGGTCACTTCCGCAGCAGGTTTCTTGACCACGTAGATTTTTACTTCTTCAATCCTCTTAGTATCAGAGACCGGGACGGCAGCGACTTCGGCCACGCTAGGATGGAGTTGGACCACAGACTCCACTTCAGAGGCGGAAATGTTTTCTCCGCTGCGCCTGATGACGTCCTTCTTGCGATCAATAAAATAGAAATAGCTCTCGTCGTCTTGCCTGCAAAAATCTCCTGTGTGAAACCAGCCGTTACGCCAAACCTTTTCTGTGGCCTCTGGGTCCTTCAGATAGCCTAACATGTACCCTTTCCTGGGATTGGCTGGGTCCATTGCCCTGGTCACCAGTTCACCATTCTCCCCATGGAGCACTTCCTTGTCGTCGTCATCGACAATCTTGGCCGTTACGCCGGGTCCGGGCTTGCCGAAAGAGCAGGTGCCCACTTTTCTTTCTTTTAACTTCCGTCCGGTCAAACAAACTCCACCGCCCCCGCCTTCGGTTGAGCCGTAGAGTTCCAGAAGCTCCACGTTGAATCGTTTTTCAAAATCAGCATGAATGTCCTTTGGCACTCCGGCTCCGACGCCATAAACCTTCTTGGGCAGCGCGTCTTGATTCGTTTCAGGCATACTGTAGAGAATGGCTGGAATCACGCCCAAGTAATGGAAAAAAGTGACCTCGTATTTCCGGATATCGTCCCACCAGGTGGAGGAATGGAATCGTTCGATAAGAACGACTCCTGCTCCTATAGACAGTGCACCAATGGCCGTCATGGATTGAGCGTTCATATGAAACAGGGGTAAGGGAGTCAAGATTCGGTCGTCGGGTGTGATCAGGTGCTGATCTACGTGAATCCGACCGATGTTCAGATAATAAAACTGGTCTACAATGCAGCCCTTGGGCCGACCGGTTGTGCCAGAGGTGTAAAGGATCGCGGCCTCGTCGTCGATCTTTATGTCCACCTTCTTCAGCTCTAGCGTTTGTTTGCTCCAGAAGTCGGGGAAGCGCTCCTCGTTTTCTCTGACCTGGTCCATATCGAGCAGTAGGACTTTGCCTAAGTTGGAACATCTGTCGCGGATCTCTTGCAGGATGTAATAATGGCCCGCGTCAATGGCCAGCATCTTTGATTCAGAGTGGTTGATTAGGTATTCGGTTTCATACGAAGTGAATTCGGCGTTAATAGGGACCATGCTAGCGCCGATCTTGTTCAATGCATACCAAAGATACAAGTATTCAGGTCTGTTAGGTAGCATGATGGCCACGCGATCACCCTTTCTTATACCTTCGGCCAAAAAGGCATTAGCCACCTGGTTGGCACGAGCGTTCATCTCCCTGAAAGAGATCCTGTCATCGCGGAAAAACAAATACGTTTTGTCACCATGTTCTTCAGCGGCCAATTCCAAAAGCTCTCTGATCGAGTTCATCGTATTATGCCTTTTTGCAGGATCTCAGGACTTTTATATCAACCATCATAGTTGCTTGCCGGAGTCGTCAGTAAAATAGAGCGAACGTTCGATGCTTGTTGTCGACGCACATCACCTTAATGGTCGGAACAATGCGCCTCGATTCATGCCCTCCCGAATTCCTAGTACGTCAGTGACTTAACTCGCTACAGCCGAGAACGTCTCACGTTGTAAAGTCACTCACCCGCTCGGGATATCGTGAGACCTACTCCTTTCCCGATCCGCTAAACGATGTTCATTTACATCGTGGATTACCTGTATCTTCTGGAGGAATTGCGACTTTTTCAGCTGGGATAACGGTAGGATCCCCCAAAAAAGGAAAGTCAAGCACATCCTTGAAAGCATGATCCTTCTGCATTACACCTATAAAACCCGGCGTCTGTATCTGGTGATCACAGGCCCTCATCGTTGTTTCGCCTGCCATTCCGTCGAATTTCATCCCTTCCCATGCAGCGATTATTTT
>JBKQRG010000308.1:0-27911 GCA_052144015.1 Desulfomonilaceae bacterium | reverse complement strand
AAAATAATCGCTGCATGGGAAGGGATGAAATTCGACGGAATGGCAGGCGAAACAACGATGAGGGCCTGTGATCACCAGATACAGACGCCGGGTTTTATAGGTGTAATGCAGAAGGATCATGCTTTCACGAGCGTGATCGACTTCCCGTTCCTCGGGAATCCTATCGTCATTCCGACTGCAAAGTTCGCAATTCCTCCAAAAGATACGGGGAATCCGCGATGTAAGTGATGGGGGCAGCAAACCGCTTGAGGAAGAGCGAGGGCAGATCCAGTGAAGAGCTTCTTCCTCTTTATGCGAAACCGGATTGAACACTGACCCGAGGAAGGGCGTAAATACAGGATGTCCAATAGGTGCTTTACATACGCCTTCCCTGAGATTGTTTCCAAATATAAGGAGACGACGAACAGATGGAAAAACTTATCATAACGGATGCCGTTACCGGTAGTCTAACGACCAGGCAAAACAATCCAAATCTCCCGTATACACCTCAGGAAATCGCCAAATCTGCTATCGACAGCTGCAAAGCAGGCGCTTCTATGGTTCATCTGCACGTAAGAGATCCATTGACCGGCGAGCGTGCCCACAAGGCCGAACTTTTTGAACAGGCCATCCAAATCATCAAGAGTGAATGCGATCTAATAATCAATGTTACAACCGGAGTCGGTCCTGACTGGCCCCTGGAGGAAAGAATAGCCGTAATACCGGCTCTCGCTGCGAAACGCCAAGCGAAACCGGATATGGCTTCACTGAACTGCGGCTCCCTAAATTTCGGTATTCTCGACCGGAAAAAAAGGAAGTTTATTCTTAATGACGTCCAAATGAATCCATGGTCCACGTTATTACACTATGCCGATACAATGAAAGAATGCGGCGTGAAGCCCGAACTGGAGATTTACGAGGCAGGCATGATCAATAACGCTCTTACGCTCCAGTCGCTCGATGCCTTGAAGCCGCCTCTCCATTTTTGCTTCGTGCTTGGCGTCCTTGGAGGAATGCAAGCGACCGTTGATAATCTTGTATTTCTGAAAAACTCCATACCACAGGGCTCTACATGGAGTTTATGCGCACCCGGCTGGCTGAATATCTATAGCCTCGCTCCTGCTGCAATAGCCGCCGGCGGGCACGTGAGAACAGGACTCGAAGATTGTATTTGGATTTCCAAAGGGGTGCTCGCAGAAAGCAATGCGCAGATGGTAGCAAAAATAGCCCGGATGGCTGAAGAGATGGGACGAGAGGTTGCAACTCCGATAGAAGCGAGAAAGATACTCAGCCTGTGATCACAGGGACTCGTCCGATAACACTAAATCCAGGGCCGTCCAGGGCTCCTTCAAAATAATAGAACCGATTACTGACATGAGGTCTGGCTCAATGGAATTCGCGCAGCTTTTTAGGCCAATCGAGATTAACGGACTTCCGATCAGCAACAGGATAGTCATGCCCTCTATGGCACTTTTTTATACTAGCGATTACAGCCTCACCGCTCGCTATAGGGCTTTTTACCGAGAAAGAGCAAAAGGCGGTGTCGGCCTTATGATAATAGGTCCGGCGGCGATAGATCGAGTCGGCAGTTCACCCTTAATCCTTGGTATTTTTGACGACAGTCATGTGGCCCCTTTTCTGGAATATATTGCTGAGCTTCACAAAACCACGGATGCGAAAATCGGCATACAGCTCATGCAACAAGGCCGCAATGCATCTTCCAAGATGACCGGACTGACACCTATAGCCCCTTCGGCTATTCCCAATAGAATAACTGGCGAATTGCCTCGAGCGATGACGGAAGATGATATAGCTGAGGTCCAGGAAGCCCATGTCAAAGCTGCATTGCGGGCTAAAGCGGCTGGATTTGACTATATAGAAATTTTGGCCGGCGGCAGCTATCTCATCGGGGAATTCTTGTCGCCGGTTACGAATCATCGAAGAGATAAATATGGCGGCTCAGTCAAGAAAAGGATGCGCTTCGGCCTGGAAGTGATAAAACAGGTTAGAACCGCTCTCGGAGAGGATTTTCCTATGGGGATCAGAGTCTCCGGGCAGGATTTTGTGAAAGGGGGTAACACACTGGTTGAGTCTTCCCTATTCTGTCGCGAGGCAGAACAAGTGGGAGTTAATGCAATCAATGTCACCGGAGGCTGGCATGAAACAAATGTTCCGCAGCTGACGAGTGAAGTTCCACCAGGTGCTTACCTGTATTTATCCCGTACCATTAAGGGCAAAGTCAAAGCCCCGGTTTTCGCCTCAACCCGCCTGGGAAATCCCATCGTGGCAGAAAGGGCCTTGCGCTCCGGCGCCGCAGACATGATCTGCTGGGGAAGACCTCTTATCGCTGACCCGGACCTTCCTATAAAAGTGCGCACTGGCAGACATAAGGAAAGAGTACCCTGTATATGCTGCAATCAGGGGTGTTTCGATGCAATCTTTTCCGGTTCACCGGCATGCTGCACTCTGAATCCCAGAGCGGGCCGTGAAGCGGAAACCGAAGTTCGGCAAGCTGATGTAAAAAAGCGCATCTTCGTTGCTGGCGGAGGACCGGCCGGCATGGAGTTTGCCATCATCGCCAGCAAAAGTGGCCATGATGTTACTTTGTACGAAAAGGAGAACAAATTAGGAGGCCAAATAAATCTGATTGGCGCTCTGCCGGGAAAAAGAGTGTACTTGGATGCAGTGGCAAGCCTAGAGAATCGTTTGAGATCTTCCAGCTCAACAATAAAGCTCAATACCACCTTGACTCCGGAGATAATAGCGTCCGAACGTCCAAACGTCCTTGTTGTTGCTACAGGAGCAAAACCTGCGGAATTCAGAATCCCAGGAATCGATAATTCTAGTAGATCGATTCATAAATAAGCTTACATGCTAAATCAGGACTTGGTCCAGTTTGTATTTCCACCGGAAGATGACGGGGGAATTGTTGATTTCCTCGATGTATCGGTACATTCGCGCAACAAGTTCCTCTTTGGATTGAACGCGGATACCCCTGAGAAATGAACGAGCCATTTTGCTGAAGAGGATTTCCACCATATTGAGCCACGAAGCATGTTTTGGAGTAAAGACGAAAACGAAACGGTTCGGTCGCCTTTCCAGCCATTTGAGAGTCTCCTTGGAAACATGCGCGGAATGGTTGTCAAGTACCACCCTGATCTTCCAGTCAGAAGGGTAGTAATGATCCATTTCTTCCAGAAATTCAGTGAATTCACGGCTTCGGTGACGATCTCTGACCAGAGCATGCACGTGGCCGTCATGAAGATCAAGCCCGGCCAAGAGGCTGACTGTCCCGAGACGCCTGTATTCGTAGTCTCGTGCCCAGGCCGTGTAGCGGTGCGACACGGGGGCGAGGTCAGCAGCGATGTTTGCGATGGCTTGAATCCCCGGTTTCTCATCGTAGGACACGGTTGTCTCTCGGCGATCCTCATTCTTTTCACCGATCAGACGACCGTGCTCTATCTCCTTGTAAACGAACAGAACCTGGGCCATCTTCTCTTCAAATTCAGGGTCCCGTCTCTCCAAGTAGTACGCGGTCTTATGGGGCTTGATCTCATTCTCCTGCAGAATCCGTTGCACAGTAGCTTTCCCTGCCCGATCAAGGGACGGATGGCCGGTAGCTTGGGCATGGGTGCGTACATGTTTGGCCAGTTGCTTAAGCGTCCACTTCTCACTTGCATAACCGTGATCAGTCGGTTTGGAGCAGGCCAGGGACATCACCCAGGTCTTGTCGTCGGCAGTGATGACGTTGGTTCGGCCCGACCGCGGCAAATCCTTGAGGGCAACATCGATACCGCCACACAATGCCTTTTTGATGCACAGATCCACTGTGGGACGACTCACTCCCATATGACGAGCAATCGCGCTCTTTCTGCCGCCTGCACGATATGCCAAGAGAACTCTCGCTCTCGTGACACGGTCATAGGGTTCGGTCCGAGAGACACTCAACTGCTCCAGCTTCGCTATCTCTTCGTGACTCATTTCCAACTTTTGACGCGTCCTTTTCGCTGCCATCCCGCATTCCCCCAAAAAAGAGAATGCGCCCTCATATCTCGTCACATGCTTATTGTAAAGTTATTTCTGAATCTATCTACTAGTTACATAAATGCTTGGGATGTGCTCTGTGGAGCCGCTTCCGACATTGGCAAACGAGTGGTCGTCATCGGTGGAGGTGCCACTGGATGTGAGACAGCATTACTGGTGGCGAATCAAGGGGCATTAACAGCCGAAGCTTTTTCGTTCTTGGCGTACCATTCGGCAAACAAATTGGAGGATCTTCGTAAGCTACTCTTCGATGGCGGACGCCAGGTCACTATCATTGAAATTGCCGGACGACCCGCAGCAAACATCGGAATAAGCAGCCGTTGGCCACTCCTCAAAAGTCTTAAGCTCATGGGTGTGAGCATCCGCACCAACACAAGAATCGTCGATGCTCGTGAGGGATGGATAGACATCGAAACCGAGAATGGAATGGAATCAATTCAGGCGGACACTTTTATTGTGGCCACAGGCTCAGTACCAGTTGATGAGCTCCTGCGAACTACCCGTTTCAATGACACCGATGTGCGAGTAATTGGGGATGCTGGAGGAATAGGAAAAATCTCAGATGCAGTGAGAGAAGGATTCCGTCTGGCCATTAATCTGTAGCTTTGGAGATTCAGCCGAAAGATGGCTTCTTAAGCTTCTAAAATCAATGCAATGTGGCCGTAACGTCAATCTCCTTAGTAATTTGCCTCGTAGGGGCTACGGCAAACGGTATGCTGATTTTGAGTTTAGTTCGGTAAGGAGTTCTCATGACGAATACAATTCAACTAGGTTTGAGTTACGAGCAACTCGAAATTGGAATGAAGGGCACATTTACAAAGACGATTACGGAAACGGACGTGTATCTTTTTGCCGGAATCAGCGGTGATTTCAATCCCATGCACGTCAATGAGGAATTCGCCAAATTGACTCCTTTTGGAAGACGGATTGCGCACGGTGCTTTGCCTCAGTGTCTTATTGCTCCAGTGCTTGGGACAAAGCTTCCCGGGCTCGGAACCATAGCCGTGGAAATAACCGCCCGTTTTCGCGCTCCCACCTACTTCGGCGATACCATCACCGCTTCAGCCGAAGTGAGCGAAAAACTCGAAGAAAAAAGATGGGTACGACTCAACCTTCTCTGGACCAATCAGCGAAATGAGACCGTCGCAACGGGTGAAGCCCTGGTCATACCTCCCCCTCGACCAGAGGATTTCTTTCCTGGCCATGAAAAGAAATGGGGAGGAAAATGATTCTCACCAACGTTTAGGAGCATTTAGAGAAGATGCCGCTTCTGAGTATCTAACTCTAACCGTGTAAACGCAACCTTTCAGTTCTTATAACCAATGGGAGGTACCAACACGATGGCCAGCTCGTTGGAATATTTTGAGGAATCTCATGAGATACTGAGACAGACTGTCCGTCGATTCGTGGATCGGGAAATAAAACCTTTTGTCGAGGAATGGGAAGAGGCGGGACAGTTCGACCGCGAGCTCTACCGCAAAGCAGCTGATATAGGTCTGCTAGGAGTTTCTTGTCCAGAGGAATGGAGCGGCTTTTCAGGGGACCTCTTCCATGAAATCGTAGCCATGGAAGAACTCATCCGTTCGGGTTCAGGCGGACTCGCGGCGGGTCTGACGTCTCATGTTATCGCACTGCCTCCCATTTTTGCCTTGGGGACTCAGGAGCAGAAGGAACGGTTCGTCCCCCCTGTGCTGCGGGGAGAAAAGATTGCCGCCCTTGGGATAACTGAACCCGGTGGCGGTTCGGACGTTGCTAATATCAGGACAAAGGCTGTTAGGGATGGTAATTTCTATATAGTGAGTGGGTCAAAGATTATGATAACGTCCGGCGCGCGGGCCGATCAGGTTACCCTCGCAGTACGCACAGGAGGCCAGGGACACAAGGCAATCAGCCTCCTGGTAGTTGATACGCACTCTCCAGGTTTTTCAGTGTCCAAGAAGCTTAGGAAAATGGGATGGTGGGCCTCGGATACCGCCGAATTGTCTCTCGATGAAGTACATGTTCCTGTGGAAAACCGCTTGGGGGAGGAGGGGGCCGGATTTTACGGTATTATGAAGAACTTTCAGAGAGAACGGCTCTATATGTCCATTATGGCCAATGTCACTGCTCAATTGGCTCTTGAGGAATCGATGCGATATGCCAATCTGCGTGAGGCATTTGGTAAGCCGCTCGTAGGTTTTCAGGTAACGCGCCATAAGCTGGTGGAAATGGCTACCCTAGTAGAGGTCAGTCGTGAGTTCACCTATAGAGTGGCAGCGAGGATGCAGGCCGGAGAGAATGTGGTTAAAGAGATTTCGATGGCAAAAATCTTCTCTGCAGAAATCTGCGACAAAGTGTGCGATCATGCTGTCCAGATCCACGGAGGTTACGGTTACATGCGAGAGTATCTCGTGGAACGGCTTTACCGAGACAGCCGTATCCTGTCTATTGGCGGAGGAACAACCGAGATCATGAAAGAGATCATTTCAAAAATCATCCTTTAAAATCGGAGCCAAGTCACCACTTCTAAATGCGATGTCCAAGGAACCACGCACTCTTCACGCTGATATTCAAGGTTCTGTGGAGCTGGTTACAACTTACACCCTTCTTAGAGGAAGAGATCATATAGAGCGCCTGGAGCCGTTATTGAGCGGAATATGTGAATCCTCAAAGATAGTATTGATCTTGACGTCAATCGAAACATCTAATATTTTGTCCGGTAGCTTGTTGTTTTTGCTGATGATTTATGTTCCACGTTTTCCAAGGCCACGCCTCGAATTTAGTTTACACCATGCAATTTACGGAACAATCAGCGGCCGGTCAAGCAGAGACTACGGAGATCATTTCCGCTGAGGACCGGGCCGTCTGTCCAGGTGTCGTTTGTCTCACCCAATGTAAGCCTAGGATCACGGATTCTCACAAAGAACAAATCAATTTCTTTCCGCGGTTTGCTGCCTATACACGAGACTTTTTGACACTTGAGCTTTTTGTCTATATATCCTCATTCTATCTGGTCTGGTCAAATTTAGCCAACTTGACTGATCCGGCAACTCGGTGGCACGCTTTTGGCCAATTGAGGTGAATCCAAGTGCAAGCATGAAGTTTAACTTGTTCCACAAGATCTTTTCAGCCTTCATGATTACTATTCTGGCCGCCATAGTCGTTCTGGCCTTGATAATGTATTTTTCCGCAAATTGGCGTTTCTCCGAGTATGTCATCAAAGTAGAGATGGGGGCGCTGGACGATCTTGTGGCTGGTCTCGCCTCCGTGCGTCAGGAGAAGCAATCCTGGGAGCAGTTTCGAGAGAACCCCGAATCCTGGCTCCGGTTTATTTGGCTTTATTTACCTGAACCCTACGGCTTTCCTCCTCCGCCCTTTCCAGGTGGTCCCCGACAAGCCGAAGATCGCGGGGAAAGGAGCTTTTCGCCCGGAGATACATCAGCGCGGCCGCCAGGGCGTCTGGAGAATCGGTACATCCAAGAATTCGATGGAAAAGAAACGTTGCGGACGGGACCACCTGGCCCGCCTCCCTTTCTCCCAAGAAGAGAGTCATTTGGGCCACGTCTTGCTCTGTTTGACGAGAACAAACAACTTGTTGTCGGGCCGCCCGGGCTTCCTGCCCGAGCTTATGTGGTTCGCTCGATCAACATTAGTGGAGAGACTGTAGGCTGGCTTGGACTAATGCCGTTGAGACATGGGTCACATCCGTTGGAGCTAGCCTTCATTCAGGAACAGACCAAAGCTATCTTTATAGCAGGCTTTTGTGTCTTTGTCCTGGCGGGCTTGATTTCATTTTTCCTATCAAAGCACATCCTTTCTCCAGTCAAGAAATTGACAGAGGCAGCAAAAGAGCTCAGCTCACTCCGCTTTGCCACTAAAATCGACGTGCGAACCAGCGATGAACTGGGTCAGCTAGCAAGCGCTTTCAATTCCATGGCGCAGGCTCTGGAAAAGAATGAAACGCTTCGGAAGCAATGGACATCTGACGTGGCTCATGAATTGAGAACCCCCCTGGCCATACTCCGGGGGGAGATAGAGGCAATGCAGGACGGCGTGCGAGAAGTCAGTGCCGAGCGGCTCGCCTCACTACATGATGAAACAAATCGAATCGGTAAACTCGTGGACGATCTGCATGTCCTTTTTGTTGCCGATTCGGAGAACCTCGTACAGCAAAAGCATCCGGTGAAGCCACTGGATATGCTTCAGCAGGTCATCGGTACATTTGAGACGCGGCTCACGCAAGCCGGCATTCGACTAGAGGCCCATTCAATTGACGACCAAAGCGCTGTAATCATGGGAGATCAAGATCGCTTACGGCAGCTATTTGCAAATCTGATCGAGAATACCATTCGATACACCAATCCTCCTGGGGTCTTGCGTATCAACCATTATTGCTCGCTCCAAGAACTCACTCTGGTTTTTGAAGATTCGGCGCCGGGAGTCCAACAGGAGGCTCTCGACCGCATTTTTGACAGACTGTACCGTGTGGATAAATCAAGAAGTCAGGCTTCAGGGGGTAGCGGTCTTGGCCTCTCAATATGCAAAGAAATCGTGATCGGGCATGGCGGCGCGATTCGTTCTTCACATTCGTCTTTGGGAGGATTGCTGATTTCGATCGAGTTTCCGCTTATGAGGACATGAACCGATAGTTGAGGTAGGCATGGCTGGGAAAAATGTCTTGATTGTGGAAGACGAAACCAAAATTGCCGAGTTACTGCGGGACTACCTCGTTGCAGCGGGTTTCCTTGCGACGATTGTCGAGCGCGGAGATCTGGCCGTTGCGGAAGTGCGGAAGAATGCGCCGGCACTGGTAATTCTAGATATCATGTTGCCGGGCATGGACGGAATGGATGTATGTCGAGAAATCAGGAAATTCTCTACCATTCCTATTATCATGCTCACTGCGCGAGTCGAAGAAATTGACCGGATTATCGGCCTTGAATTGGGTGCAGATGATTACGTATGTAAACCGTTCAGTCCAAGGGAAATAGTTGCGCGTGTGAAAGCCGTGCTCAGGCGCAGTCTGCCTCGACACGAAAAATTACGGCTTGATGTTGGACCGATCTCGATGGACTGCGCCGCACACGAGGTCACTGTAAGAGGAAAACCTGTTAATTTGACTCCGAACGAGTTCGTCCTTCTCAAGGTGCTGATGGCACGTCCCAATCGCGCGTTCACTCGGGGAGAGCTGATGAATCTTGTCCAAGGTTATAATTCCAACGTCTATGACCGAACTATCGATTCACACATCAAAAATTTGCGCAGGAAGATGGCCGAAAAGCTCCCGGAAAGCGAGGTTATAAGCACGATATACGGCGTTGGTTACAAGCTCAGTATTGGCGCCAGCGCTTCCGAGGAAAATGGCTGACAAAGTGCCGGCCTCGCTCTCTGCTTTCCAGTGACTATCTTGTCAACTCCATACTCTTAACATAGTTCCTCCATATTGTTTCCACATTTATCCCATAAACTAATCCTGGATAATTTTTGTTTAATCGTCACAGGAGTGCAATTTCACACAATGACGTAAACTCACGCAGACTGAGAGTAGACAAGAATGATCTGATTATGTTCCAGACCGATTTGCAGAGGTGGCAGTTCTGGAGATCCGCGCCGCCTTGCCGTTTCCGGGAAATGGGCCACGGCGGTCAGGCCTGGCACCAGGCGATTTGAGCGATTTGCACGAGTAATGGACCTGATAGGACTGAGGTTGTTATGCGGAAGTTTAGGGGTAGGGTTTGCATTTGGCCTTCTGGAGGCCTGGCATTTGTGGTCTTGACCGGCCTCATCGTGTCCGTCTCTCCCAGTGTGGCCTATGCAACGGACGCACAAAAATATCCAATTAGCTCCAGGAGCGGTGAGCGCCTCACATTGTCACAGTCTATCTCCATCGCAGTTACCCGAAATCTGCGTATAACCGATGCCAGACTCGCTGTTGAAGAAAAAGACCATGTACGGCGGGAAGCGTTCTCAGACTTCTTTCCTACGGTTGATTTTCAGTACACCGCAACAGGATACAGGTATATGCAATCATCGAACGTCGATGCTCTGTCCGGAAACCAGCCCGGCCGTTGGACTCTGCGGTATAACGGCCAGTACAACTTAGCAGGCACACCAACTTATGTGCAGCCGCAGACTCCATACCGAATTGACCCGTTTCGTTTTTTCACGATGACAGCGACAATGACGCAGCCTATCTTCACAGGTGGGAAACTGTTGAATGATTATAAGTATGCTCGATTGGGAGTTGACTATTCAGCCTTACAGTACAGCCTATCAATTCAGGACCTCGCCTTGGAAGTGGTTCAGGCCTACTATCAGTTGGTTCAAGCACAAAAACTGCTGGAAGTTGCGGATCAGTCAATTCAAGCGCTAGAGGCACTGAAAAACCAGACGCTCCAATTCTATAAGGCCGGTACGGTTGCCAAAGTTGATGTCCTTTCCACCGAAGGCCAATTGGCTCAGGCGAGAATTCAAAAAACGCAAGACCTCACTGACATTCAGAAGCAGACTGCGCAACTGAACTATCTTCTGCGGTATCCCCAGGAAACTCCGACCCAAGTTGTGCAGGACATTGCCTACAAACCGAATACTTACAGGATACCCGATATTTACGCGACAGCAGCTGCTAACAGGCTCGAGATACGGCAGGCCAACATATCTGTGGAGCAAGCATTGGCCCTTGTGAAAGTGGCCAAAGCCGACCTGCTGCCCACTGTTTCCGCATCGGCACAAGGCTCTCGGTACAACGATGACTGGAATACGTTCGATCCGGAAGGTACCAATGATTGGCGTGTCCAGGGTCTGCTCGCGTGGGGATTCGATGTCTTCCGGAAACGAGAGACTGTCAAGGAGAAGCGAGTAAGCCAAGCTCGAGCTTTCGTTGCGAGAGAGCAACTAGTGGAACAGATTATGAACGACGTCAAATCAGCCTATTTAGATATGAAACGCTCTGAGAGCGATATTAGCGACAACCGTAAGGCCGTGGAATATCGGACAGAAAATTTTCGTATCAATCGGGAAAGATACAAAGAGCAGGTCGCCACGTATATAGAAGTCCTTGACGCACAAAGACAGTTGGCGCAGGCCCAAGGTGACTATTACATCTCCTTAATAAGTTATCGCATAAACCAGGCGGTGCTGGAAAGGCAGATGGGCACACTTCGCTAGAAACCAGCGAACAGGAGATAATTCGCATGAACGTCAACCTTGGATTCGGGCTTACGGCAGCTTTAATAATGCTGTCGCTGGCCTCGGAATCAGGCGCTGAGACTCAGACCGCCACTGCAACAGCGGTGACACGCTCTTCCGCCACACCAAGCAGTTATCAAATTCAGCAAAATTTCTTCACAATTCAGATGGCCGGAATAAACCGGAGTCTTCGTCAAGTGCAAAGTTGCATAGCAAATGCTGCGAATCCGCAGATCCTGCGGGATTTTGAGGGTAATGTCAACCGAGTGCCACAGGTTGATGCAATCAATTGCGGTTACCAATTGAAGCAGCTACAAAGGCATCTTGCGAGTTTGACGCGCCAACAGACAAAAGTGGCTCAAGATACGGCCGTTCAGGCAGGGTTATTGGAAGTCGCACAACGGCAGGCTCAATTGGAACAGTTGCTAAAATCACTATCAGGGCTAGCTAGGAGGCAATAGAGCAATTCGGGTTATGACCCTTCTGGCTATGACCCGCCGGTCATGGTCAATAAGTGCCAAAAAAATGCATTGGGACACTCTTTATCCCAATTGGAGATAAGTTCTTGAAGGACAAAGAATGAAGTTCAACTTGTTTCACAAGATTTTTTCAGCCTTCATGGTCACAATTCTGGCCACAACAGTCGTTTTGACCCTGATTGTGGAAGACGAATCCAAAATTGCCGAGTTGCTGAGAGACTACCTCGTCGCCGCGGGTTTCATGCCCCGGTTGAAGACCTCGATGCTAGTATGCGCATCTCAATTAAATACACAATATTAACACAACTCCTTCATAGTTCTTCCATATTTGGCTGTTAACATAGTCTTGCAAATACCGGTCTGTTGCCGGAAAGGGGCTGGAGTTTGCCAGCCCGGCAATCTGTCACAGCAAAAGGAGGAAAATTGAATGAAAAAGACCGCTATGGTTTTGGGTCTCGCGTTATTGACAATTGCGTCAGGGAGTTACTTCTGCGCCCTTGCGGAGCCTCCGGGACCGCCCCCAGGGCCTCCGCCATTTGGAGCTGGATTCTTTGGCGGGCACCCGGGACCGCCGCCCGGGCCACCTCCCTTTGGCCTGTTGAGTGGTCCACCTGCTCTGATTGAAAAACTCAAATTAACCGATGATCAGCGGAAACAGATGCGGCGATTGTTCGTCGATTTTGAGAACAATAGCCGAAAAACTCGAATGGCTCTGTTGGGGCTGCACGATGAGAAAAGAACCATGCTGCTGTCCGGCAAAATAGACCACGGAGAGCTTGCGAAATTGGATGAACAGATTACGGAACTCGCTTCCGAAGTGATGACTGAGGACCTCAAGATGCACAGAGACCTACTCTCAAAACTCACGCCGGAACAGATAGATCGCATTGCGATTTTCTCGGATAAAGGAGACCCTGGCCACGAGAAGAAGGTGGGCGGCAAATAAACTTTTCGGGCACACAGTGGAGCACTTTGTGAAGAGCTCTAAGAGCTTTTATCAGCGCTCCACTACTTCTGAGAAAGAAGTTTTGTGCCCGAAAATGCTTCATCCTTTGATGAAAAGTGGTTTTTCGAGAACACACACAAAAAGCATTATAGCGCTAGGAGGGAATCTGTGGGAATTCCGGACGGGAAGACAAAGCGGATACTGAAACTCATCACTGATGGTGAGAACCTCAATCCACTTAATTTAGAGGCCGTTTACCGATGGATAAATGATTCATATGAGGCTTTAGGATTCGATTCCCTTCAGCAGCAGCGGTTCGACGAATACAGCCGTTCGTCTTTTGACTCTTTCTCCATTAGAATAGATCTCGGGGTAAGAATCCTCAAGTTGGCTCTGGGGGCCATTCTGTCAGACAGCAGAGATCATAGCAACCAACCACTTTAAATCGAGTAAGAGCGTTCTCCGACCTGGGAAAAGCAGCTCAAGGTGTCTAAGAAAAAGGTGAGATGGTCTGGCCATCAAGCTCTCTCTTGCGGGATGCTGCCATCCGGGCTGTGTGCCTGGTCGTCAGGTCTTACTGATACATCGCTTTAGTCTCTAAGGAGACAGGGTCACCCTGGTGTCTCAGAAGCGCGATGGAGAGTAACATAAGCCATGCTAAAAAAACAATCGAGACCTAAACGTGTTGCGATGCTCATACTCATTGCCGTAGGTATTGCGGGCGGGGGGGCCTATTGGTTCAATGGAAAGCTCTCAGCCAAACCACAACAGGAATGTGAGACGGTAACAGTTTTGAAGCGTGATGTTGCCGAGGTGGTTCAGGCAACCGGAATAGTGAAAGCGATGGTTGGGGCTGACGTGAAAGTTGGAGCCCGGATGCCGGGTAAAGTTGTGGAGCTACCCATCAATGTCGGAGATCAGGTTCACAAAGGACAAGTCATTGCCAGGATTGAACAGGAAGACTTAGTCGCAAAAGTAAAGCTTCAAAGAGCGGTTCTTGCAGAAGCTAGGGCCGAGGAAATCCGCCTGGAAAAGGACTTTGAACGCGATAAACAGCTGCGTTCCAGCAACTCGGTCTCTCTCCAGAAGTTGGATCAAAGTGAAGCACAGTACGAAATGGCTAGGGCGAGGACTCACAAGTCTGAGGCTGAACTCGATTACTGGGAATCGCAGCTTTCGTACGCGACCATTATCGCCCCAATCAAGGGCACTGTGGCCTCGGTTAACACTATGCAAGGGGAGACGGTCGTTACAGGACTCAACGCGCCCACCTTCATCAGAATCATTGACCTCGACCACCTAGAAGTTCTGGCCTATGTGGATGAAAACGACATTGGTAAAGTACAAGTAGGTCAAGAAGCCGTCTTCACTGTCGCGGCCCATCCAGCCACAGAGTTTCAGGGCAGAGTTACTTCGATCTATCCGTCTGCCACCATACAGGATAATGTTGTCTACTACATCACCTCCATAAATGTAGACAATCGAGCCGGCAAGTTGAGACCGGATATGACGGCGAACGTGTTGGTCTTCGTCGATCGGCGCAACGGAGTTGTCACGGTACCGCATAAGGCCGTCAAACGCGAAGGAAAGGGGAAGTTCGTTTTTGTCCTTAATAAGGGCCTGCTGGAGAAGCGATTCGTGGAGGTCGGATTAAGGGACCAGTCCTACCAGGAGATACTGAATGGTCTGAAAGAGAGAGAGCTCGTGGTTATCGGCGAACCGCGCCGCAAATGAAGATCGAGGCCCTTCAATGATACAAGTCGAAAACCTTTTCAAAACCTTTCAAAAGGGGAGCCTGGAAGTGCAGATCCTGCGTGGCGTAACCTTAAACATCCGCAAGGGAGAATTTGTTTCCATAATGGCCCGATCCGGAATGGGAAAGAGCACGTTGCTGAACATTCTGGGCTGCCTAGACAAACCAACCAGCGGTTCGTACATCCTGGACGGCGTTCCCGTTCATGACATGGGCGATGATGAGCTGTCGAGAATGAGGAATCAGAAAATCGGCTTTGTTTTCCAGTCCTTTCATCTTCTCCCGCGAATGACAGCGTGGGAAAATGTGATTCTTCCCCTCATCTATGGCGATTTTAATGGAGACATGAAGAAAAGCGCAATTCAGCTCCTGGGATCTATTGGTCTTGCGGATCGTGTGGATCACCTGCCAAGAGAGTTGTCAGGCGGTCAACAGCAACGAGTTGCGATAGCCAGAGCGCTGATCAATTCACCGAGCATTATTCTTGCTGATGAACCCACGGGAAATCTGGACTCCACTTCGGGTCTGGAACTGATGAAGATATTGCACGACCTTCACGACCGGGGAACTACTATGGTGGTCGTGACGCACGACAAGGATGTTGCGCTTCAGGCCGACCGAATTATCGAGATGAGGGATGGTCAAATTTCCAATGATCGCTCCACGTGGACCCAATCAGGAGAAGTGACATGAAGAGGACGCTGCAGATGGGTCGGCAGGCACTGAAAGCCATCGCAACAAGCAAGACTAGAACGGTCCTCATGATGCTCGGCGTTGTAATCGGCGTGGCGACGCTTACTGTTATTGCTTCTTCGGTACTCGGGGCACGAGCCGAAGTTTTGTCCCGAGTTGAAAAATTTGGCCTCAAGCAAATAGGTGTCATATCCGGTGCGGGTAGAAAACCGGGAGTACCGCAGCCAGTTTGTACGAGCCTCAGGCTGGAGGATGCACAGGCAATACTCTCCGAAATTGTCAACGTGAAAGACGTGTGCCCCGAAATCGTCCGTACGGATTTCCCCGTGAAATACACGAATAAGAATAAGTATGCGACAATCATAGCTGCAAATTCCAGTTGGGCATCAATGTGGGGCACTGGTTTGGAAGCGGGAAGATTCCTGTCGCAGGAAGATGATGTTCATCGGGCACGGGTGGCCGTCATTGGCAGGACCCTTTACAAAGATCTTTTCGATTTCCAGGACGCGGTCGGTAAACGAATTCTCATCAACAATAATCCATTTGAAGTAGTTGGTGTGCTTGAAGCGAGAGGCACGACACCCCGTGGTGATGACATGGATAACCAGATTGTCATACCCGTCACCACCGGCCAAAAGAGAGTCTTCCATCAGGATTACCTCTTCGCCATAAAAGTAGAATTAAACGACTCGTCCCACCTGTCGCAGACAGTGAATAATCTTCGGGACCTTCTCCGGGAGAGGCATTATCTCAAGGAAGGGATTGAGGATGACTTCACGATAATAAGCCCGACCTTGATAATGAACATGATGTCGAACCTTTCGACAACATTCAGCTTTTTCCTGATATTGGTTTCAGGGATATCGCTCCTGGTAGGCGCAATTGTAATTACAAACATCATGTTCATGGCCGTGAATGAGAGAAGGAAGGAAATCGGTCTATTGAGGGCGATTGGAGCTCGAAAGAGAGATGTCCTCATGCAGTTCCTGTTGGAAGCGGTCTGTGCTGCCGCCGCAGGCGGGACACTCGGAGTTGTACTGGGAGTCATTGAACTCAAACTACTGTCAGGTTACATGAACTTGCCTTCCGCCATCATGTGGCAGCCCATTGTAATCGGTCTGGCCAGTGCAATCGTGGTTGGGCTTGTGGCAGGCATTCAGCCGGCGAGGAAAGCGGCCAACTTACATCCCATTGAAGCGTTGAGGTAAGTCCTCATGCGCGCCAGTCAGTTACGCGGCTTCCGAATTGCCATAAAATCCCTCACAGGCAATCCCTTAAGAGTTGCTCTTGCGACCCTGGCTATCACAATCGGCGTGGCATCACTCATTGTCCTGGTCGGAATCGGGAGAGGAACCGAACAACAGGTTCGCAAGGTAATTGAAGACATGGGGCCAAATCTGATTATCGTAAGCGCAGGGCAGTCAAGGGCAGTCAAGGGACAGCTCGGAGATCTGGGAATGATGACGAACTTGACATTTAAAGATGCAGCGGCAATTGCCGAAGAGTGCCCATCAGTTCGCACAGTTGCTCCCGCTCATTCCAAGAAATTGCTGGTGAAATTTGAGAATGTGACCTATAGCACCAAAATCGTAGGTACCATGCCTTCAGTGCAGGAAGTGCGAACCATCTCTCTCCAATCCGGATCGTTCTTTGATGAGGTGCAAAACAGCCTCATGGCACCCGTCGCAATTCTTGGGCCCACTGTAGTGGAGTCTTTGTTTGGCGGACGTGACCCCACGGGTGAGTACATCATGATCGGAAAAGTGATGTTCAAGGTCATTGGAGTAACCGCTCCAAAAGGATCTATTTCCGGTGAGGATCAAGACGACCAGATATTCGTGCCTCTACGGACTGCCTTGGCCAAGCTCATGAACGTGACATACCTGAGCAACGTTTTCGTCGGGGCAGCCGGGATTGGCCACGTTTACTCTGCTGGGGCTGAAATAAAATCGCTTCTGAGAATACGCCATCGATTGCGTGAGGATAAAGAGGATGATTTTATTATTCGGAACCAGGCCGATGTAGTTGAAGCGCAGAGTTCAGTTGCGCGGACATTCAGCCTTCTGGTTGCGAGCATCGCTATCAGTTCTCTAATCATTGGAGGTGTCGGAATTTTAGGAGTTATGCTTCTTTCCGTCCAGGAAAGAATAAGCGAGATAGGTATACGACGAGCTCTCGGGGCAAAACGTAAAGACATACTTGTTCAGTTCCTGGTTGAATCTTCGTTTCTAGGCATTTTGGGCGGAATCGCGGGCCTCTTCCTTGGCCTGAGCGCATCGGCCGCAGTAAAGCTGATCTCTGGAATGCCGATCGTCTTGGATCCTGGATACACCGTGTTATCGCTAGTATTTTCGTTAGCCACAGGCCTCATTTTTGGAATCTACCCTGCATGGAAGGCTGCTTGGCTCGATCCCATTGAAGCCCTCACCGCGGAAACTTAAGGTTCTCCATTTTTTTCTGGTCAGGTATTCCCGATTCCATGACGAGAGGAAATACAGATCGTGAATCTGTAACACAATATCTTACTGCCGTCCGATCGCGCACTTGACCATAATACATGTGGCCGAAACCTCAGGGCCCTCAAAGCGCCCTTTCGGGTATCAATCCGCGTGTTTTGGCTCATAAAGCCAGCTTAGTCAGTTACCATATCACGCAACATACTATTATCGATTAGGTCCGCCGCCCGTCTCTCACGGCGGACACCCAAGGATCTGAAATCTCCGTCCTCTGCCGGCTCCGGTCAAAATTGCTATCAAGCTGAACGCTTGGTGGTGTCTCATCAAACGACCCTTTAATGAGGCCAGCCGCCTAGCCACCTTGACATCATTTTTATTCATCTTTTTCGTCTCTTTTCCCGTCTCAACATCAAAGTCTCACGGCCTTGACAAAGGGTTGCGTTTATGAGAGGCCCTCAGGCCTTACTAGGAGGATGGCCATGGGACAGCATATTGGATACGCGAGGGTCAGCACAAACGACCAGGACTTATCTCTTCAGATAAACGAACTTAAAGCGGCAGGTTGCGAGCCCATTTTCACCGACAAGGTAAGCGGGGCTAAAAGCCGTCGTCCAGGACTTGATGATTGTCTGAAGACCCTAAGAAAAGGTGACACTTTAGTGGTGTGGCGTCTTGATAGGCTTGGACGCTCGATGCAGCACTTGGTGTCCGTGGTCACGGATTTGAAGACTAGGGGAATTGGTTTCAAGTCTTTGCGGGATGGCGCGATTGATACGACTACGGCGTCCGGCGAGCTTGTGTTCAATATTTTTGCGGCATTGGCCCAATTTGAGCGGGAGTTGATAAGGGAGAGGACACGCGCTGGATTGGCGGCTGCGAGGGCCAGGGGTAGGAATGGAGGACGAAATCCCGTAGCCGGGAGCGATCCCAAAGTAAAAATGGCGAAGAAAATGAATGAAGACCGGAGCCTGAGCCCCAGACAAATATGTGAGAGCCTGAAGATTTCTAGGGCGACGTATTATAGATATCTGTCGCTATAGTAGAAGAAGATTTTGAGCTTTTTTGAGTAAGTTGAGACCAAGACTGCGCGCCGATTACAGCCTAAGACGCAATGGTAGTTGACAATGCAAGCCTGTATCACCCCTACAGATGTCTGATGCCGGAAGCATCTGTATTGTCCACGGCTTTCTGCGCACCGTCTTCAGGCTGTTATGTCTTCTCTTACCGGCCAGCTGATTTGAGCCAAAACATCTATTCTGGTAGCCAATCGTGTAGGATCAGGCCGCGCCTGACAATCGTTCCAAAAGAAGACCGGAGCTGCGGCAAGAAGATGGATTTCTACGTTTGATCTGGCCGGCTCGTCTAGCCGTCTGATGATCGAGTCTTCATTTTCGGGGCGATAGGACCTTATAACAGTTTCAATTAGCTGCAAGTACCTCCCGACAAGCAGGTTTACCTCTTTTTTCCACATCTGCCATGCCTTGACAGGATATGGGGAGGGCGCGAAGGCTATCTCGAAAAGCCGAGAGACGGTAACTTCAAGGCTAGTGCCAAAGGAATTTGTACAAGGTTTAGATATGCCAGGAATTGCAAGCACGAACGCATCCAATAGCCGAGGCGGGGGAGCTGCAGTAGCCGCCGGTGTACAGTATCAAGCGCGAGTGACGGCTTGGTGGGCAGCTCATGTCCTGCTACAGTCTGTTGGCATTGGTAAGCAATTCGATTTACCAGACAGTGCTATGGCCACCCGGATTTATTGCGAGACAACAGACTCGGTGGATGATGTGCGCATTGAGTTCAATGACGGTGTTATCTTTGGTCAGTGCAAAAGGTCCTTGCAGCGTTCAACTAGCCCAGACAGTGAATTTGGCGGTGTATTTCATCAGTTTCTTAGTGAATTAGGCAGAGATTCGTTTGAAAGAACACAGTCCCGGTTCGTTTTGTTTTACGAGGAGCACAACTCCCGTTTGAGACGGCTCGGAATCCTTCTGAATCGTCACAGGACTTATCCCGCAGGAACTAATCTTGGGGATGCGGCCATGAACAATGATGAACGACAGATCGCCGCGGACCTAGATCAGCTTCTTGTTTCCGTATTTTCAACTCCGAAATTTGCAGGAATGATTCAGCTGAGAGAGTCTCTACTACGATTAAGTTATATCAAACAGCTCTCGTTGGCTTTAGGTGATTCTGACCGGAACCTGATAGAGACCGGCTTGGCTAATACGCTGCTCGAACGGCGCGACCAATCTTCGCTTGCAATCGAATCGCTGCAAGGATTGGCAAACGACCTTATGGCGAATCGAGCCTCAGTAGATAGGGCAGATCTACGGCGGCGGCTTCAGGATCGGGGATTCGTTCTGCTGGACAGCCCAGATTTTCGTGATGATTTCAGGAAGCTTGATGCTTGGACTACAGACCAAATATCTTCTGACACTAGTGCTGGTCGGAATACCTTGCGCGTGGGTTCGCGCACAGTGCAAATTGTTAGACCTGTTCAACAGGAGTTACATCGTGCGGTAACAGGAGAATCTTTTCTCGTTATAGGCGAAGCTGGAGTTGGAAAAACAGGAGCTCTGCTCAATTTGGTGAGAGACCTTCAGTCTACAGGAAACCGGGTCTGGTATTGGGCGGCTGATTCGGTCAGGGGTGGATCCATACATGAGATCCGGGGTTTATTCAATATTGAGCATACTTGGGATGAGATCTTTGGAGAAGCCGCCTCCGGAAGAGGAGTGACAATTATTGTAGATGGGCTTGATTCTCTCAGGGATGCCAGGGCCGCCCGTGCGTTTAGAAATCTCATTAACCTCGCCAGAAGCAAAGGACTGAAAGTAATAGCCTCTATTCGAATTTTCGATCTCTCATACTCTCATGAATTACAAAAGCTCTTCCCTGTGGAGGGAGATCCTATCTCAGAGTCTTTTATCAATAGACGTTTTGTTCATGTAAGGCATGTTTTGGTTACGGAGCTACGGGACGAGGAGCTTAACCAGCTCCAGGGGCAGATTGATGCAGTGGGACAAATTATGGGGTCATCCCAGTCCCTCCGGGAAGTCCTCAGTATTCTATTTTACTTGGAACTGCTTTGTGAGCTTCTCGATCAAGGCACCCCAGTCTCAGATTTTTCAATTGTCGGTACTAGAGCCGAACTCTTTGAATTGTGGTGGCAAAGGAGAATCGACTCTAGCCCAAATCAACGAAATATTCTGCAGGATCTCAGTTCCATTGTCGAGGTGATGGTACGAGAGCGACAATTGTCCGTGAGCTATGATGAGTGGAGAGATGATGTACGGCATTATTTGTTGAGTACCGAAATATTACGGGAGTCGCCTGCACCTACTGGCAGGCTACGTGACGACAGCAAAATCGAATTTAGGCATCATTTTCTATTCGATCATGTCGCGATGAAGCTGTTCATTCGACCTCGGAGAATTTTCCTCGCCACAGATTTGATTGCGCCGGTGAACTGGGGTTTGTTTCTCCGCCCTAGTTTGCTGCTGTTTTTTCGGTATGCTTGGACTGAGGGCCGACACGACTTCTGGGATCTAATTGTCAGCCTCGAAAACTCAGGCGTCTTTTTCCTGCATAGGATGCCGGGCTACATTGTCCTAGTTACTGAAGCCCGAACCTTGCTTGATTTATCGCCGACACTCCAGGAGAGACTGGCTCCTTTCCGAATCCAGCTAATTCAAGGAATTGTCGCGACCGCTAGATACTCGTGTCTGGAGCAGCTGTTTTCCCGAAATTCGGGAGAGTGGTGGCTGGAATATGCCAATCGACTGATAGAAACACGAGAACCAAATCTGATGGGGCCTGCCGAGATCGTGCTCTCAATGGCCTCCCAGCACGTCGGAATGCTATCAGAAACAGGTCGGCTACTTCTTAATAGTGGGGCTTCGGCACTTGTACGGTATTATATCGCTCAAGGTACCGGACCTGATGGCCGGATAATAGCGCCTATTGGGTGGGTCTGCAGAACGATTAGTTGTAACCCCGAACAGTCGGCAGCACTTATTCGGGGCTTGTTGTCTGCGGACCACCTCCGCGATGCCGGATATCTGTATGCTCCAGCGGTCGCTTATGAGATTGGTCCTATTTGGAGGCAAAACCCGGTCCTCGCTGCCGAAATCTATGAGCTGATATTCAGCTTTGAAGAAACAGACCGGACCATCACTCCTTTGAGCAGGAGTGCTATACTAACCCTCACCAGCACTCGACGGCAAGATTACGAACGAGCCGTTTACCTACTTTTCAAGGACTATAAAGCTTTTCTGCAAGGGCATCCTGGCCATGCTACAGCGGCCCTTGTTCGCATCTTCACGAACTTGTCTCGCCCGGGTCCAGAGATTGATTCAGCATCGGTGCCGGATATTTTTCTTTGGGATGGCGCCGAATGCCGTATTGAGTATGGAGAACTCCTCGAGGAGCCTCGTCCAGATGATCATGAAGCTAGGATCCTAAAAGATTGGGAAGACTTCTTGGTTCACTTGCCTGACGATAACAATGATGCAGAAAACCGTTGGGAATTGATCGCTTCAGTTCTTATTTCCGAAAATGAGTGTGCCTGGATTTGGCGAACGCTGCTGAAGGCTGCTGACCATCGAGCGGATTTTTATTACCATCGGTTATGGTCATTTCTGATAGTCCCTCGAGTCCTATTTGGCCCTGGCACTAGAATTATGGCCAGGAATTGTGTTCGTAGCTTCGCGCCCTATTTAGCTGATCATCTCTTAAATCAGATCCAAACTGTTACGTTGAGTACTACGTCCTACACTCCGCCAGGGCAAGCATCACCGCTCAGCGAAGAAGTTTTGATGGAGAGGAAAATCAGCATTATCTCAGCTGTTCCGGATCAGCAGCGGATTTCAGAAGCACGACACTTCCTTGCCTTATGCGATCCCGAATTGGTGCGGAGATTTGAAAGAGACGAATCATTTTCAGATGAAATCATTTCGCGCCACAGAGTAGATTGGGATGAACCAAGTGGCAACGAGTCTCGGCCTTTAGTTGAGATTGAAATTGAGGAAACTGTGCGCTTTCTAGAGGGATTATCACCCGAAAATATTACTAACACTAGTATAGTTGAGATATTGAGTCAGATTAAGGGCTTAAACGGATGGCTGTCGCATTCCGGAACGAGGTCGGCATCTCCTCATTTTATTCGTCGCGCTCAAGCTGCTTATTTGGCAGGTCTCGCTCTGATTGCTTGTGCTGAAACAAATCAGACGGTTTATTCCGCGAATCGCCTTTTTGAAATTTTCAGAGAGGTTCTTTTATTACCGACCGAGGAATCCTCTGGAGATGCTTTTAGGAGATTTGACGAATTTCCTTCATGGGGTGCACCTGATCCTCTGGTAAGCGCAGCCCAAGGATTGGCCTGTTTAGTGGAGAGGAGCGCTTCCGCCGACCCGGGATGGGAGGAGGTTCTGCGTTTGGTAGCCCGACACCCTTATCCGAAGGTTCGTTGGCAGGTGGTTCGATCTTTCCTTTCTTTGATGACTTCTTATCCAGAGTTCGTGTGGGAAACGCTTGAAATGTGGATTCATGACATCTCACGGCACGATGGCGGCTTCGTGCTAATTCTTGCTGCATTTCAAGGAGGCTTGCTTTCAGTACTAAGAGGAACAAACACGGATCGCTCCAATCAATTGCTTCGAAACTTGTGCGAAACTGCACGGCTTAGAGCGGGAGAGAAGGTGCGCAATAGGTGTGGTGAACTGATGGGCTCCGTTTGGGTAATTTGGGGGGAACAGTGGATTCTGGATGTGACGATGGATATGGCAGCCGAGACTTCAGAAAATATGAATGAACTTGACGGATTAGTCACGGTGTCTTCGCGAGCGGTTTTCCGGACTGGTGAAACACAAGTCCGAGCCAATCAAATCCTGACGATCATTCTAGAAAGTGCGCACGAGGCAGTCGAGCAGTACTTTCAGACGATCAGTCAGCATTCTGGTCCCGATTCTCAGCATGATCCTCCGGAGTGGCTCAGGCAGGCTGCGGGATTGTTTGAGCACGTCGCTGCCGAATTCACGAGGCAAGCTACGGAACTTAAGGAAAGCCTGGAAAAGAACCCTGCGAACTCCGATTCACGAGTGAGGATCTGGTGGGATCTCTCGGAACCTATGCTGGAACGTCTACTTGGCGAACCACATCCTTGGGGGCTATACTTGATAATGAAAGGACTCAAAGATCTCGCACCATTCTCACCCGGAAAGAGTCTTCATTGGCTCAGGAGAATCACAGAAACCGGAACGTCTCGGGGCCTGAATTTTGAGCATGCTGCGATGGATGAAACCATAGAGATTTTGGAGCGTTTTCTTGCGAACCATTGGACCACCCACGGATCCGAAGAAGTTTTGGATGACCTCGTACACATAGTGGAACATTATCTAAGAGCTGGATGGCCTCGGGCTCTGAGAATGGCAATTGATCTGGAAGGCATCTTTAGATGACAAAATTTGAGTCACCTTGGCTGTTTTAGGATTGATTATCAGAAGATGTATTGTCGGAAAAGCATATGACTGCGCTGCTGGCCTCGTCCAGCGAGGTGCCGCTGCTGAGCTATCCATCTCTATCTCACCAGGTTGCTTGCTTCATGCTTCAGATATCAAAGGACATAACGATTCCAACCGAGGAGATTTACGTGCAGGCTGTACGTGCTCAAGGAGCTGGCGGCCAGAATGTGAATAAAGTTTCTACCGCTGTCCATCTGCGGTTTGATATAAAGTCATCATCATTACCTGACGTTTATAAAGACAGGCTATTGGTGCTAAATGATCACCGTATTTCAGAAGAAGGAGTCGTCATCATCAAGGCACAACGATATCGTAGCCAACTAAAAAATAGAGAAGATGCGCTCGACAGGCTCCGAGATCTTGTCAGAAGCGTAATCGTTTCCCATAAACTACGGCACGCGACGAAGCCAACCAAAGGCGCTCAGCAAAAGCGTTTAGAGAGCAAAACTAAACGGGGGCAAGTGAAATCGTTAAGAGGAAAGGTCGATGACGAGTAGTTGCGCCACCAAAGAATTCCTAAACTGATTCGCCACCCATTTCCGCTCCTGCACGAGAAACGACTTTCCGGATTCTTGCCCTTCTACTTCTTATTCAGTCCTTCTCGGAAGTCCTTGCCCATCTTGAAAAACGGCAACCTCTTCGGCTCCACTACCGTTTTTACGCCTGTCTTGGGGTTCCGGGCCTCGTATCCTTCGTAGTTTCGTATGGTAAATGCGCCGAAACCCCTTATCTCTATCCTGTCCCCAGCGATCAGGGCGTTGGACATGGTGTCAAACACCTTATCTATTATTTCCTCGGATTTCCGAATCGGGAGATCCGTTTCTTTGCTCAGCGATTTTGAGATATCTGATTTGTTCATTTAGAATCGAGCCCTTTGCCGGTTCACTTCTTCTTGCCGGGCTTCTTTGCAGCTCCCCCTACCGCGTCCTTGAGAGCCTTGGCTGCTCTGAATGCCGGAGCTTTCTTGGCAGGAATTTTTATCTTGGCTTTGGTTTGAGGATTGACTCCGGTCCTAGCCTTTCTCTGTACAACCTTAAACGTTCCAAGCGAATTGATCCTAATTTCCCCGCCTTTCTTCAGAGTCTGCTGTACAGCGTCAACTAGAGAATTGAGAACTGCATCTACCGTCTTTTTGGCTGCTTTGGTTTCACCCGCGATGAAAGATACGAGTTCAGCTTTGGTCATGGTAATACCCTCCTAAGAATCAATGGATTTAAGAAATGAATAAATCGTGGGAAGTGCTTCTGCTATATATATACCGTGACCAATAGTCAATTAGAAGAAGATACTTTCCGCAGATTTTCAGATGAGGCTACGAACAAAAAAGAAACCCGCAGCAAAGGCACGAAAAGCCACGGGCCTTATAGGTACTCCCAGCGAGGGCGGAGGATGCTGCTAATCGCTGAGAGACCGAGAAATGGTTTGATGAAAGCCGGCTTATTTCGCCGGCTCATGAAGAAGATGATGGACCTGGTTCTTGGTCCCGAGTGGACGTGAGAAAGACAGTATTACTCTTCTTGTTCGTTCATCGCTAAACCGAAAACAGTCCCAAGGAAGGATGTACTCGATATTGGCGCTGATCTCTCTAACAAGCTCCTCCTCATAGTCCCAAAAGATATCACTCAGTTTGTCCCAAGATTCTTCATATTCTCGTCCAGCCCGGGAGTGCAGGCCGTCCGTTTAGCAGATCACGACCGGCGTGATTCGGAAATATTTCTCACTGAACCTAATCTTGCCTGAAGGTGCAGGCAGATGGTCCGCATAGTCTGTTACAAATTCTTTGGAACCGGGGGTATTCCGGGTAAATTCCCCTCGATCCGCCCCACGAGTTCAAGTAACCCCTCGCCCGTATCCGCATCGATCACCTTTGTTTCTTGAGCGCCCCCAATGATCGACTTGAAGACAAATACTCTCGCGTCTTGGACCGGGCCGACATGTTTCAACCTAGCGCCCGCGGAAATTGCATTCCGGAGCGCCTAAACAAGTGAGTCATGGGAATCTGGTTTGACACTGTGCATTTCGATATTCCTTTCCATTTATTTGTGTGGAAAATCTCTCATGAAGAAAAACAATCTTACAAAGGAATTTTATGCCTGGGGCGGAGCCTGCCCGTCATTCTTGTAGTTGGATGTTGGACCCGCGGTAGCAATATTGGCTTTTATGAGATCACAAATAGCTTTGCACTCGACGCAAATCAAAGTCTCACCCTTGTAATCCTTCGGGCCAAGAAGCTCGTTCGGAATGAACTCTATTTCAGCATTACCATCCAAGAAATGCCGGACCGGAATCGTGACATCCGCGTTGGTAACTTCCAGGAACCGGCTGAGTTCCTGTCCGCGCAGACATCCTGTGCTGAGGAAAATAAGATCTTCCTCGAAGAAGTCATCACACCGGAAGCTGGATGTATCATAAAGCGCTTTCCGCAGTTGAGCCGCACTGATCCCGCATCGGAGAAGTTGTTGCATCGCTGTGAGCGCTACAAAATCGTACATGTACATACAGAGATTTTCAGGAGTTGTTTCTTGTCGGACCATCCGCGGCGTGAATAGACCGGCACGGGTCAACTGTTGGCATGTTTCTGCATTGAGCCAAGGCGCTACTCTCGGAAGATCGGAGCAGGAAAAGAGTTCGTCTTCACATATAGTAATTGGACGCTCCTTTAGGGGATAGAATTCTCAAGCTGAGATACTAATTGACCATTGGCACGGATCTGAATCCGCTTGGTATAATTGACGCATATAGCTGTTGAGTCACCGGATTGAGGTAATGCTGAGCAATCCACTCGATGACCGGCACACATACCGCGTCTCCGAAGCCGAACAATGCCTGATTCGGAGAAACCTCTATGCGATAATTGTCGGCGCCCATAAGTCTCGCGCACTCCCTCGGGGTTAATAATCGGGCCGAATATGTGGCGTGACCATGTTTCTATAATCAGATTGAAATCTATAGACAAGCTAACCTTTTCAAAGTCTTCCATACGTTGTGGTGCGACCTCTAAGAGCCGCAATCTCTAAGAGGTTCTTCATTCCAGTAGCATCACTCAGGAGATACTATTCCGTGTGGCGCAGACTATGGCTGATAAGTATTCTTAGAAATGAGGTATTCGGGAATCATGCGGGACAAGGATTTGCGGCATTGATCATCAGCAATTTCCCACCGGCTCTACATTTGAAAAGCTTTCCTTGAACTCAAGATGACTCAACCAGGTATCCTTTGCTGACGAATTCTCATCAAGGTGGATTATTTCTACAGGTCTAAAAGAGAAATGGCCATTCTCTTGGTGAAATATTTGCACTGCGAGTAAGTGTTCGTGTCCATTCTTTGCCGCGGCAACTAATGCTAGCTTCGGGCGGGGATCTTTTTTGAAAGTATTGTTGATTGGCCGTAGCAAACCCTTCCAAACAACTATTACCGCTAGCCCGCAGTACTTTTCCATGAAATCTTCAATCATGACTCTGGCCGTGATTTCGTCCCTATGATCTCTCAGTTCGGGGAACAGAAGCAGCTTCTTATCCGAAGCATAAATTATTATCATTTCAGAATGCTCTCCAAAGACAGTAAGCCTTTGTCGAGCGGTTTCCAAGACACGTTCCAGTTCCGCCGTAATGTCTTGCGGATGATTGTCTGGAGAAAGTGGCTCCACCAAGCCTTGAAACGCTATAGTTGGTAACGCAATGGATTTTGAGTCTTTCCTAATTTTCTTCTTCACATTCAATCCCCTTTTATGGTGTTTGTCTAAAATTTTGTCCGCTTGGTACGAGTTTTCCCGTTTGTATTTTACGGTCGACGATCCAATTCAGTCCGAGGCACAATCGATCAAGCAACTTGTCGCTTGTACATCGCTATGAAGCCTGAAAAAAAATTCCCCTT
>JBKQRG010000307.1:0-18059 GCA_052144015.1 Desulfomonilaceae bacterium | reverse complement strand
GTTCCCGAACCAAGGGTGACGAAGCAGAAACCAGAAGGAATCCTTAAATCATTGGGCCAGCCGTTTCGTGATCTCAACTTCCGCAGACTTCTCATATTTCTTGGCATCTTATTCATTGCGATCAACTTGTCCGGTCCATTCTACGCTGTGTACATGATTAAGCGGCTCGACATGTCAATGGCCTTGGTGATCGGCCTCGCGGTTCTGAGCCAAATCATGAGCGTAATATCCTTTCGCATCTGGGGAAAAGCCGCGGATAGTTTTACTAATAAGTCGGTGCTCATTGTTTCGGGCTACATTTACATTATCAGCGTGCTACTGTGGCCGTTTCTGTTACTCTCTGGTAATTACTTTTATAGGATCCCATTACTCGTAGTCGTTCATATGCTCACCGGTATCGCCGCGGCCGGCGTCAATCTCTGTACAGCCAATATTGCTCTAAAATCAGCTCCGCGGGGCAAAGCTACAGCCTTCTTGGGTGTGAACACTCTCGTACATGGCGTTACCGCGGCCGCCGCGCCGATTCTTGGAGGCATTATCGCGGATAGATTGACCGGAGATCATTTATCTTCCATTCAGCACTGGCTGACCACAAACATCGGCGCTTTCTTTGACCTCGCATTCTCCCATTTATTGGGGCTTCACTCACTTTTCATTCTTACGGCAATAATCGGCTTATACGCTATGCACTGTTTACGCGCGGTACATGAACAGGGCGAGGTTGAGGGACGGGTTGTCGTGACACATCTCCTGAAAGAAGGTAGGAAGGCTGTTCGGCAAATATTTACCTCCGGCGGAATCCGGCATCTACCTAACTTACCCTCCGCGTCTGCCGAGGAAAACCCTTCCACATCGCAAGCCCAATGATGGGAGTCGTTGATCGCTGACGCTCCTTATCTGCGAAATAAAATTAGCCTAGTTCGTTGGATTACTCTGTTGAATAGCTGGTGTATACTTACACAAGTATTTGCGCGCCCAATAGTCACATTTCAAAATTGCTAATAGAGGCATCTGCTGGACGGCTTGCAGCAGCTGGTGATCCGCCGTTGCGTATAACTCAGAACGGGGTACAAGCATGGCTGACAGAAGAGGCGAAAAGATAGGTTGGACAGGAGGCTTTCTCGGGGGATTTCTCTGGGTCCTCATCCTGTCGATAGTTCTTCTGTTCCAAGGGAGCCGGGATCATGCTCTCCTAGGTTTCATCATCACTGTTATTGCAGGTTTCAGTATTCTGTGTTTCTCTCCTTGGCGATTCCCATCAACTCTATATTGGAAGCTTATGCTGGTGCCATACGGGATGTTTTTCGCTTCAGTGGCATGGGCAATATGGATATACGGCGGGCCTCATGTAATGGGCCTTAGTTGGTGGAGTCTGCTGCTGCTGATGCCGATTGGAAGCTTGTATAATAAGAAATGGTCGGATTTTGATGATCAAGAGCAGAGTGAGCAAAATGCTAGAATTTTGCGCTGAGCCGCGGACCGAAATGGAGTAATGCCCAATGCCGACCATACTTCAAATACTCGGATGGCGATTATTTTTTTATGCCAATGAACGCAATGAGCCAATTCATGTCCATTGCCGCAAAGGCGAAATGGAATGTAAATACTGGTTAGACCCACAGAATTTCGACATTGACGAGGCTTTCGCTTATAATGTTTCACCAGCAGAGAAAAGGCAGATCAAGAAAATCATTTATGAACATTTTGAATACATTGAGCAGCAATGGGATGAGTTTCAGAGGAGGTCACGCTAATGCCAAAACATCATGATATAGCCGATGTTAGATTCGAAGGTGACTCACTGGTCTTGACCATTGACGGTAAAGAAAGAAGATTCCGCTTGGACGAAATATCCCCTCTGCTTCAAAAGGCATCATCTCAACAGAGAAATGTTTTCGAAATCTCAGCATCGGGCTACGGAATACATTGGCCTTTAATAGACGAAGATATTTCCATAGACGGGTTACTCGGAATTCCTCATGCACCTGCATGGAAACGAAAAAGCGCCTAAGAAAATGTGGCAATCAAAACCGATAAGATAGATTCAGGCCGGTAATGAACAAATGTTTGCGGGAATCCATGGAGAATCGGGTGGATTGCACTGCATTCATCATGGTAGCCCCGCCATTCAGTTCCAAATAATTGTACTTCGCGAAAGCCCCTACAAAAGCTTCGCCTGAAACGGGCACGGAGAATTCAAAAAGCGATTCGAACCAAAATCCGGTAACCGCATGGCCGTCAATTTGTACGGGTAATGGAATCTGTAGCCGATTTGAATCGAGACGAGCCAGCGTGATCGGCGACATGAGGAGATCCAACCTAAACGTAGAGCCTATAAGCTCGGTGTGGCCATAGTAAACGCCCAGGTAAGGAATGTGAACCTGAAAATGGTCGTAAAAAGTCCCGGAAGGCGCACTCACCTGGACTGATTCATAGTTCAGATCGTTGTAACGATAACCCACGGTCAGGCCGGCGGCATAGGGCATTCCATGCAGCCCGAAGAAGTAGCTGGCTGCAAGATCAGCTTCAATGTATCGAGCCGAGGTGTCCCAGGAGGTAGTCGCAGTCGCTAAACCAGCTTCAACGGTTTGTGTCGCGGGATATAGGACGAAATCGCTCCTGATCTTTTGCGGTATGTTGATCCAGCCTTGAGCTTTTACAGCCAGGTCGGAAGTCAGGAAAGTGTGTCCCTGAAGGCCAAAAGCAAGGCTGTCCAGGGGGATCTCCTTCCTTGTGGGGAGAAAGTTAGCGTTGTCTCCATCACGGAATAGGATCCAGTTAAAACCGAAGGAATACCCCAGCCCAAGCTCTAAATAAGAGTTTTTGAAAGAATGATCGTGGAAAAATGAAGATCGCCCCATAACGGGATTATAGCTCTGGGCCTCAGTAATCGTCGGCAAGAGCAGAATCAGCGCCGTTATACAAAGATAGGGTAACCCGCTCCTGGTCACTAAAAACCTCTTCGAGCCGTCATAAAGCAGCTTTTTGGGGCAACGACAGCCCTTCGCCCTGTACATAACTCATGGGGAAAACCGTAACCCTTTAGTTACGGACGGCCAAAGAATGTCATTGCGAGCGGAGCGAAGCAATCTCCCAAAGCTTCGGGGATTGCCTCGGCCTTACGGCCTCGCAATGACAAATCTAGACCCCGTGTAACTGAATGTTTACGCGAAAACCATTTGCCGCTGTTGTTTTCCGGCGGCTACAATGATATATTTTCAGATTGTTTTTGTCAAAACCAATCTAGACGCTAGTTAGGAGCTTCCTATGGATCAGGATCTGTTGCCCAAGGCTTATGATCCGGCCGGCATAGAAAAACACTGGTACTCATTTTGGGAAAAAGAAAAATTATTCCACGCTGATGAAAGCAAGACCGACAAAGAATATTCAATGGTTATTCCTCCGCCCAACGTCACAGGCTCGCTCCACATGGGTCATGCCCTCAATAATACGCTCCAAGACATTTTGATCCGTTATTATCGCATGAATGGTTACAACACCCTCTGGATGCCGGGAACTGATCATGCCGGCATTGCCACCCAGAACGTTGTGGAAAAGCAACTCGCGCTGGAAGGCCTGAAACGGGAGGATCTTGGTCGAGACAAATTTATAGAACGCGTGTGGAACTGGAAAGCGCATTCCGGAGGGGTCATTATCAATCAGCTCAAGAGACTAGGCTGCTCGTGTGATTGGGGTCGTGAGCGTTTCACTATGGACCCTGGGCTGTCCCGTGCCGTGCGAGAGGTATTTGTTCAGCTCTATGAAGACGGTTTAATTTACAGGGGGGACTACATAGTAAACTGGTGCCCTCGTTGCCACACGGCTCTTTCCGATCTTGAAGTAGAGCACGAAGACGCAGCAGGGAATTTGTGGCACATCCGCTATCCTGTTGAAGATTCCGATGAAGCATTGATCGTAGCCACGACCCGCCCGGAAACCATGCTGGGGGACACGGCTGTTGCCGTTAATCCCAATGATAAACGGTACAGCCACTTGGTTGGCAAATTTGCCATCCTTCCCCTTGTGGGTCGCAGACTCATAATCATCGCGGACCCCATAGTGGATGTGGATTTTGGAACCGGAGCGCTCAAGGTCACGCCTTCTCACGACCTCACCGACTTTGAACTTTCTCTGCGTCATAACCTGGAACGTGTCACCATAATGGATTATCAGGGCAGGATTGATGAAAATGGCATTCACTTTGCCGGTATGGATAGATACGAATGCCGCGAAGCAATTGTTAAGGAATTGGATGAAAAGGGATATCTGGTCAAGATAGAGCCGTATCCATTGGGATTGGGGCGGTGTTACCGATGCAAGGAGGTCGTGGAGCCGCTGATTTCAAAGCAGTGGTTCGTCAAAGTGGCTCCCCTTGCGGCAGAAGCGATTAAGGCCGTCGAAAGTGGAAACACGAAAATAATCCCGGATCACTGGACAAAAACCTATTATGAATGGATGAACAATATTCGTGATTGGTGCATCTCTCGCCAAATCTGGTGGGGACATCGTATACCGGCATGGACATGCGAAGACTGCGGTGAAGTAATCGTCGCCAGAGAAGAGCCATCTCAATGTTCGTCCTGTAAGGGATCAAAACTCTCGCAGGAGACCGATGTGCTTGATACTTGGTTTTCATCCGCTTTGTGGCCGTTTTCCACAATGGGGTGGCCGGATAAGACTCCCCTTCTAAATACTTTTTATCCCACATCATGTCTTGTTACAGGTTTTGACATTCTCTTTTTCTGGGTGGCTCGCATGATGATGATGGGCCTCCGCTTCATGAAGGATGTTCCTTTCCGGGAGGTTTACATTCATGCCCTCGTAAGGGACGAGCAAGGAAAGAAGATGAGCAAGTCCCTGGGCAATGTGATTGATCCGCTAGTGGTAATGGAAAATTTCGGGACCGATGCATTTCGCTTCACCTTGGCAGCGCTTGCAGCTCAGGGTCGGGATATTCGACTTTCCGAGAGCCGAATTGAGGGGTACCGGAATTTCATGAATAAAATCTGGAACGCGGCTCGATTTTCACTGCCTTATTTTGAAAAACTGGACGAGGCTACTGTTCCCAAGCAATCGGAACTGCCTAATTTAGCCGATCGTTGGATATTGTCCAGATTGAACCAGGTCATAACGGAAGTGCGGGAGGCCATTGAAACGTACCGGTTCAACGACGCGGCTCAAGCCCTGTACCATTTCACCTGGCATGAATTCTGCGATTGGTACATCGAGCAGGCAAAAATCCCGTTGACTGGAAGTAGTCCGGACGATGCCAGGAAAACCAGCCTGGTTCTACGCCACGTCTTGGATGCGATTATGCGATTGCTTCATCCGTTTATTCCTTTTATTTCCGAAGAGATAGCTTCCAAAATCCCGATGAACGATAGCACCCTTATGCGCGGACCTTTCCCTATTTTCGATGCATCGAGAATCGATTCGGAAGCCGAACAGAACATGGAGATCCTGATGGGCCTGATCAGCTCGGTTCGTAATATTCGAGCGGAGATGAACATAGCCCCATCCAAGCTGCTGCCGGTAATTGTTTTTGCTTCTAACGTTAACGAGCGAAACCTAATGGAGGCTAACCAGAGGACAATAACGTCCCTGGCGAGGGTCAGCAGAATGGATTTGAGCCTTCCAGACGCTGGTCAGGAGCCGCCGCGTAACTGTGCAACAGCGGTGGTGGGAGAGATGCGAATATTTGTTCCATTGGAAGGCATTGTCGATCCCGATGCTGAAATCGAAAGGCTCGAGAAAGAATTGGCAAGAATTCGGAAAGAATTCGAGACCGTACAGAAGAAGCTCAGTAATGAGAACTTCCTCGCCAAGGCCAATCCGGATGCGGTCCAAAAGCAAAAAGACAAGCAGGCGGAATTATTTGCTAAGCTCAGCGGCCTCGGTGAGGGGCTTACCAAAATGAGGGCACTTAAGAATTGAACTGTAGTCTATTGACTACGGTCATCCCAGAGGGGCGCTTTCACCTTACGTTATCATCCGGAATTATAATTATCCCAGCGGAAACAGCGGTCTAATGCCCGTTATCCTGTTGAAAAACGTTCGGTATATGGATACCGGCGAAAACAGCCATGAATCGGTCATCCTGTTTCCGCAGGATAACGGATGCTTGTCCGCGGCTCCGAAATGATGAACACGGATCGGGGAACCCTCGATTGGTTTGCGAATCAGTAGCAGCAACACGAAAGTGAGCTATGCAAACTAGGTTAAACATTCATCAGGAGGTTGAATCCACACAGGATCTCGCAAAGGAAATGGCCCTTTTCGGCGAGCCTGAAGGCTTGGCGATAATGGCTTTTAAGCAGACCGGCGGAAGAGGCAGATCCGGCCATACGTGGATATCGCCCGCCGGCAAGAACCTGGCGTTGTCCATCCTGTTAAGACCCAGCATGCGATTGAAAGCAATGCCTCTCCTGGGCCTGATGGCTGCTATTGCCGTTGCCGAAACTGTTGAGACGCGAGGAATTTCGCGAGCAGAACTGAAATGGCCCAACGATGTTCTTGTTTCCGGGAAGAAATTGGCCGGGATTCTGCCCGAAGCGGGCATGATGGGTGATTCGGTTAAATATGTAATTATAGGGATCGGCCTGAACGTGAATTCGGAAATAAATGATTTCCCACCGGAGTTGCATCATTCGGTGACATCACTTTTCATGTGCACGTCAAGGCAATGGGATTTGGTAGATATTGCCAAGGAACTTTTAGAGCATATGGAAGACCTCTATAAACGAGTGCACAGTGAAGGACCGGGATTTATCCCGGCGCTCTGGGCGGATCGATGGGCCCATCCGGGCAGGAGCTTCGCTTACGACGGAGCGATAGGTGTAGGACAGGGAATCAGTTTGGATGGTTCTTTGATCCTGAAGACTGATGAACAAGTCGTTCATGTGACATCAGGAATGATGGATCCGATTTAATCCGCCACAAAAGTTCTCGTATAACAGAGAGCGCAAGGGCTGAATAATCATGGGGAGGAGATCTGAAATGGGCATCGCAATATCCATAATAAGGGCTCCGGTAACATTAGTAATATTTATATTAATCGCATGCATTGGTTTGAGCGCTTTTGCAACCACTTCTATCATAATGCCTACCGTTGATATGCTCGTGGGTTACGGAATAAGAATGTATGACGACATGCTTCCGGAGATTAAAATCCAAAATGGAAAAGCGTCTGTCTCAAAGCAGCAGCCCTTCTTGGTGGACAAAATAGACGAAAAGTATTTCACAGTAATCATAGATACTCGGGACGGTAAACAGGGTGAGGCGTTGAATTATCTCAACAATGTTGAAGCAGGACTGGTTCTCACTCAAGATGCAGTGGTGACGAAAAATAACGGACAAATTAGAGTGATTCCTTTGAAAGGCATGCCTGATATCGTATTGAATGCCGCTACCCTAAGGGATCTCGCGGATAAGTATCTGCCCTATGTAAAACCCGTGATATCAATATCCGCGACAATTTATTTCATAATTGTAAAGCCTATTCAAATGCTGATTCTTGCCCTGATCCCATTTTTGTGGGCCAGTTCCGCCAAAACGCCGATCACTTACGGTCAGGCGCTAAAAATTAGTGTATTCGGGATGATACCGCCGGTTTTACTGGAGGTCTTCTGTTATTTTACTGAAACGAGAATCCCGGCCTGGTTCTACATCTATTTTGTTTTATATGCGGTTTTAATGGTTCTGGCCGCAATCGATCTCGTGAAAAGCTTGCGAGCCTTCACGGAGCCTTCGTTCGAAATTCAGCAGTAGTCGCATCAGGTGTAAAGATTATGGAGTTTTTTCTATGTGTGTTTGGCATGGTCCTTGTTGTGGAAGGTTTGCCTTATTTCGGCTTTCCGGAAAAAATGCGTGAAATGATGCGCTTTTTGCAGGAACAGGATGACACGGCTCTCCGAACAATGGGAGGCGTCCTGATGCTCCTTGGACTGGTGATTCTCTTTATCGCCAGGAGGGCTTTGGGCTAGTGATTCGTACTTACCCGCAAGCCGCCGATGCTGTTTCGGACTCGCAAGTGCCGGAAGAAATTCCCGAGTCATTTCGACTGACAACCTATCAATATGATTTGCCCGATGAACTCATTGCTCAGCAACCGAGCCCTTCAAGAGATCAGTCGCGTTTGTTGGTTTTGAGAAGAAGCACCGGTGAGATTGAGCACAAATCCTTTCGTGACTTGGTCTCGTTGCTTTTCCCTTCCGATCTGCTTGTTCTGAATGAAACCAGGGTCATTCCCGCTTCGCTTGTAGCACATAAATCTTCCGGCGGTCGCGTCGAGATATTGGTTATAGATCCCGCGGCGTATTCGCATGAGCAAAATGCTGCGCAGACAGCTGTGCGCGTTTGTATGGTCCGATCAAGCAAACCCCTTCGTCGCGGGGCCGGAATAATCCTCGAAAACGGACCTGAACTCGAAATTGAAGAAACCATTGCTCCAGGCAGAGTGGCCATCCGTTTTCCAGTCGCGAACGATCAGTTTTTAGGCTTCCTTGACGAATACGGCCGTCCTCCACTGCCGGCTTATATCAAAATTTCCCATAGAGATATGGATCGCGACAAATCCAGGTATCAAACTGTGTACGCGGCCGTCCCGGGTTCCGTGGCCGCGCCAACGGCCGGTCTGCATTTTTCGGAAAAGCTGCTGGAAGATTTGATAGCCTCGGGAATTGAAATAGCACGCATTGTCTTGCACGTGGGGCCTGGAACGTTTACACCGGTGAGACACGCGGATATTCGGCTCCATGCGATGGAATCGGAAACTTATGAAATCTCCGAGGGGACTGCGGAAGAGATCAATCTCGCAATAAAGGACTCACGACGAATAATTGCTGTAGGAACAACTACTGTTCGCGCTTTGGAGTCCTCAGCGACGGCTACCGGTCTTGTGCAGGCGGGGCATAGATCTACAAATCTGTACATAATGCCGGGCCATAACTTCCGGATTATTCAGGGATTGATAACTAATTTTCATCTCCCCGGTTCCACATTGTTGATGTTGGAGTGCGCGTTCGGAGGGACCGATACAATTCTTGCCGCATACCAGAATGCCGTTGAGAATAACTTTCGCTTTTATAGTTATGGCGATGCTTGCTTAATTATTGATTAATCTCCTCAAAAAAGGCGGGACCCCCCTCGGGGCTACGGGAAAGGAAACGAATCGGCTGGGATGTTAGGAAGGATATATTGGTAGGACTGATGCAGGTAGGCCTTGTCTAGTAGGTTACTATTTCCTTGTCAAGTCTTTTTTTATAAAAAAGAGTCATCCACCTGTCACAACAGGGACATATGGCTACTAAATAAAAAGTGTGCGTCATCTTGAGTGGCTATAGATATTAATCAATCCGATTTATCCATACAGAGCCGTAGCTGAGGTTGACTATTGTAACTGATTGATAATTAGGATTATTTTTTATTATGACTACGGCAATGAATAAAAACTGCCCGATTACAGGGGGTCACATTAAAAACAGAATAGATTTTCTAGTATATTGACGAGATTTGGGAATGCTGCTCGGTGTGTCAGTTTGGAGCAGCTTTCCAGAGCTGTTGCAGAATATTCGCAGAGCGGGACGTAATTAACGATTCAACCTAATGTTATTTTGGACAAATCGAGGCCGATACCCTGTTACCAGTTCCGGATAACAAGGCCCTTCACTATTCTCTGCCCCGTTCGGTCATGAATGGCTTCTGCGTGGCATTATTGATCGCTGCCCAGCCTGTAGTAAATGCATCTATAGCCGCTGTGCAAAATGGAACAACAAACCACCATGTAATACCGGTCTGGCTGTTGATCAAACAACCCAATCCGACACTGAAGACGATGGCCAGGAAGACACTTACGGTATTATATACTTGGAGGCTCCGAGACGTAGTCTCCCGACTGAATACCCAAAAAAGATCAAACAGGAGCCAGACGATTGCCAAAATTATGAGCACAAATAATGGCGGCCAGACAGCCGGATCTATTGTGGCACTGCGAAAAACGGAGGTGTTGAAAGCAGGAACAAACATAGCGATGATATAACCTATCACCAAGAGCACAACAGGAAAAAGCCAATGAATCAAACCGATCAACCACCGCACGATTAATGATTTCCCGGCCACTGCCTTTTCAACCCTCACTGCTACGGCTGGTTTTGTTTCCATTGGATCCATTTAACACCTCTTTCCATAAAGGATTATTCAGAATGGCCGTTACGATTATAATCCTGAATTTAACCCAATCTCAGGGGAAATACTCAGCAACAAGCCCACAATTAAGACTCCTTCTCTCGTAGCATCTCTCTCGATAGGCCTGGTCTTCCGAATTGACCGATTCGATGTCGGACACTTCCATATCACTTCGTTGCCTCGGGAGACTCAATTGATGGGGGGCGGGGGCCAAAGCCCAAAGCCAGTATAGTTATATCATCGGCCTGAGGGGCTCCCACGCAAAAGGAAGAAATCTCGGACAATAGGTCTTCAGTAATCTCTTTAACAGATTTTTCCCGAACGGGTATTACGACCTTGAGCAACCTTTCGTCGGAAAAGAGTTCACCTTCGGCGCTAAAGGCCTCAGTCACTCCATCTGTATAAGCCAGAAGCACTGTTCCCGGCCTGAAGGTCAGTCGGTCCATGGTAAACTCTGCATCGTCCATAATCCCCACCACCGGCCCTCCCGGGGCCTTGAGGAAACCGGGCGGATCGTCTTTATCCCACAGCAAAGGGGAATTGTGGCCGGCATTTCCATAAATAAACTCACCTGTTTTCACATTCAATATACCCATAAATATTGTAACAAACATGTAGGATTCATTGTTGCGGGCCAGGTGACGGTTGACCCGAGTAAGGATTAGGTCCAGGGGCTCGTCTAAAATTGCCGTCGCCTCGATCAGATACTTGGTCACTGTCATAAAAAGAGCTGCCGGCACGCCTTTTCCTGAAACGTCCCCGATAACTACGCATAAATGGTCTTCATCCAAAAAGAAAAAATCGTAAAAATCGCCCCCAACCTCTTTGGCCGGGTGCATTACTGCATAAATATCAAACTCGTCTCTGTCGGGAAATGCAGGGAACACAGACGGCAGCATGCTCCTCTGAATATCGGCCGCTATGGATAATTCGCTCTCGATCCGCTGTTTAGCCGCTGTGGTTTCGGTGAGGTCCTTGATATACTTCTTGAGATCCTGCGCCATCGCCGAGAAGGATCGAGCAAGCTGGCCGACTTCATCCTCCCTTTGAATGTCCGAAAGATCTATATCCAGGTCTCCATGGGCAACTTTCGCCGTAGCCGCGGCCATCCGGCGCAATGGTCGTGCAATAGATCGAGCTACCAGCCCGCTTACCACCAGCAAAAGAATCAGCCCACCTGCGGCCAATAGCACGGTCCTTTGATGGAGACTGTTCAACTCGGCCAACAACTCCTTCTTGGGAAAGACTGCGCCCAATGACCAGCCGGGCGAATCTATTCGGGCATAGGCCAAGAAAGCGTCCCCGTCACTCAGGGTCCTCCCGATTTCCGTGAAACCTGATTCCTCCTGCAACTGTAACATGGCTAAACCAATGGTACGTAGTGCAGGATCGTGTAACTCTTCGGCGAGGCTGAACATAGACTCCGACATGATGAATTCAGGATTGGGGTGGGTCACAAAATGGCCAGTATCAGATATTATGAAGCAATATCCTGTGCGCCCCACCTCCACTTTCTGGACCAGACTCGTAAGCCACTCAAGGGAAACGTCCGCTGTGACGATCCCTCTGACCTTGGGTACAGCGGGGTATGCTCCGCGTTCGAAAAAAGGACGCGAATAGGTGGTCATCATGGCGTGGCCACCACCTTCGTCGAAATACGGATCTGTCCAGACCGGCGCTTTGAGCACTTTTGGAAGGTGATACCAGTCTTTAACGTAATAATTATAAGAGTCTGATCCAAGCTGTTGATGGGTGATCCCGGATTTGCTTTTGAAACAATAGGGCATGAACCAACGCAGGTTCTCGTCAAAGGCATGCGGCTCAAAGGCCACTCCAGACCCGTATATTTCCCTGCTCTCCTCTACCACCCGGCTTACGAGTCGTTCCAAAGTCTCCTTATCCGGATTGCTCGTTTCCAGAACAGCGGCTAAAACTTTGGGGACTTTGGCCGCTGCCCGGAATTCCTGTTCTATCTTGCGTGCAACAGACAAAGTAAGGCCCTTGGCGCCCTTTTCAGCCTCCTCCAGGATAATGCGGCGGGAGTAGGAGTAGCTGTAGGCAAGAGCCAGTGCGAAAACTATGGAGGCGCCACACAGTACAAGCACAGTTATCTTCAGACCGATGCTGCTACGCGGAATCATCATTTTGGTCCCCGATAATACTCCTCGTATTGTGGCACTGTGCGAATGAGAAGCGAACTTCTTAAAATGTCCGTCACCAGCGAATAATCCGCCAGATCAAGTTTTCCGATAACGCTGGTGTCACCATCCGGGATAATCAGTTCCTTCATCCGTGCTAACATCCATCTTTGATGCGCCCTATTAGTTCCTGTATGCGCTGCTTTTGCGTGTTTCATTATAATATTCAAGGCATCGTCTTGGTTTTCAAAAGCATACAACCAACCCTTTATGGAAGCCTGAACGAAGGCTTCACATAATTGGGGATCTTTCCGAACAGTCTCCTCCAGGCAATATATGCCATCTTCCGGGAAGTTGAGACCGAGCCGGCTAAAGAAAAAGAGAGTCAAATCGTCGGAATTCAACCCGCTATTAAGAATGGCGTGGTATTCGTTGTACCACATGGCCGACATGGCATCGACACCTCCCTTGAGAAAGAGGCTCACCGAGGAATAATTGGGAATGATATTAACTTTGAGCCCGTACTTCTCAAAAAATACTTCGGGCTGAATTTGGAACTGCCCCGGCCAGAGGCCAATTTGTTTGCCGTTCAGGTCTTGCGCCTTCTCTATTCCACTCTTCTTCTTGGCAACCAGTATCAGGGCTGAACGTTGGCTGATTTGCGCTAAGTTGATAATCGGCAGTCCTGAGGCTCTTTTTTGAATCCCGCTGGAAAGCCAATCGGTGCAAAACATCGCTTCGCGGGATTCAAGAGCCACAAACGCGGGTTTTTCAGGTCCGCCCACCATCAGGTTCAGATCTATCCCCACTTCACGATAGAAACCTTTTTCCAGTGCGACCATGTACCCGGCGAACTGGGCCTGGGGAATCCATTGAGGACAGAATGAAGCTTTCTTCAAGACAAATTCAGCGCCCAGAGACACGACAGGCTGGAGCAAAAGGAGGATCAATACTGTGGTTGCGGTTTTGGATATGTATTTGGTCACGGTTTTCGTAAACGAAACGGAAATAGGTTTTCGTATCAATCTGAAAGAACCTTCGCAGCGACATTAAATGACCTAATGCAGTATGTACCATGTGTCAACTTAGAGGTATAGTATCTTGTGCCCGTGTAACTACGAAATGGTTGCTGGGCTGAGTCTCCAACTCCCGAAAAATCAGTAATTGCTTTCCTGTGTGGAATGGCACAGCCAAGCCATGGATGCTATCGCCGCGTACATTCTTAAAACACTTGTGTCTGCTTCGCTGAAAGTCAGCCGATGTCCACGTGAAATATTAAGGACTGCAATTGGCACATTATTAGCTCCGGCTCGCTGGACCCCACATCTTTTATGGTCGGTGTAGTCTCTTCAAATTTCCGGTTAGTCAGAAACCCTATCACGGCAGCAAATCAGGATGATGGAAATACGAACTTTGCTCCCATCGATTAATTCATGCTCGTTGGAAGACCTTATGCAAATACATGATCGGATTGCGCTCTTGACAGCATTGTACCCCTTCGTTATGGTTTAAGTGTGGGTAATGCAAGCCTCACCGCTGTTTTGGCCTCTAGGCTCTTCACGGTAATTTTACTAGTCCGTGCTCTAATCTTTCGGCAGATTCGTACATTTCAGGAGCATTCTAATGAGTCGAATAAAATTGAACGAGCTTAACCCTTCTTTCAAAAACCGAGTCGCCCAACAGCCGGGCGGAGAGGGAATTTTGGCTTGCTATGGTTGTAAGGCTTGCACCGCGGCATGCCCAATCGAGCAGGTGGAAAAACGATATGATCCCAGGAAAATCATCAGAATGGCCCTGCTTGGGATGGAAAAAGAAGTGCTTGAGAGTGATTTTATTTGGCTCTGTTCTTCATGTTATGGCTGCCAAGAAGTATGTCCACAAAATGTGAAATTTACAGAGGTGATGTTCGCCATTAAGAATCTCGCGGTGCAAGAGGCGTGCATGCCCGCTGGTTTGACTGTACAAAGGAACTTGCTCAAAGAACGAGGTCGCCTCTACGAAATAGGTGAATTCGAAAACGAAAAACGTGAAAAAATGGGATTGCCCAGGATTAAAGAACATCCCGAAGATTATAACGCTTTGCTGTAAAGATTCATCTACAACCATTGCAGAAAGTTTCCCCTGACAATCAAAGCGCGATCGTGTATAGATCTTTTTTCAACGCGCTATTAAAAACAAGGTCCCCCTGCTGTTACGAAATGTTGGACCGGGCCTTTCCAGACTGAAAGAAACCTCATGGAAGCGCTTCTGTATCTTGGATGCACTGTTCCTGTTAGAAACCTCAATTACGAGGTTGCATCACGTCTTACTGCTCAAAAACTAGGGATCACTTTGCGGGATCATGAGTCCTTTGGCTGCTGCGGATTTCCGGTCAAATCGCTGAACGCGAGAGATACCCTTGTCATCGCAGCCCGGAATTTGGCTCTGGCTGATAAAGAAGGTCTTGAAATCTGTTGTCTTTGCAACGCGTGCACGGGCACGCTTGCGGAAGCGGCCCATGTGCTCGACCATAATCATGAATTAAAAGCAGAAATTAATAAGCGCCTTGACTCGGTAGGTCTCAAATATGAAGGACCCGTGAAAGTTCGTCATTATATGCGACTGCTGTGGGAAGAAGTGGGATGGGAGGCAATTCGGGCTGCTGTTACTCGTCCGCTTTCCGACGTTTTTCTGGCCCCTCATTATGGATGCCATTATCTGAAACCATCGGAACTGACCGTAGGCTTTGATTCACCTGATGTGCCTAGAACATTATCGGAATTGATCACTGCCACCGGTGCGCGGGTCGTTGATTACGCTACCATGAAGGACTGTTGTGGAGGCGGGGTTCTTGGCGTCTCGGAAGATGTGGCAAACGCTCTGGCTAGAGTAAAATTAGAAGAAGTATCAAGGAGCAATGCGCACGCTTTGGTTCTCGTCTGCCCGTTCTGCAACGTCATGTATGAAGGCCAACAGAAAAAGATAGCCAAGGCCGCAGGCGCGGATATAAAAATTCCTGTGGTTTACTATCCGCAAATTCTGGGTCTGGCGCTCGGCATATCGTCTGAAGAGCTGGGATTCAAACTGAATAGAATAAAACCCACTGAGTTGCTGAAGATTATTGAATCATAGGAGGCTGTTATGGAATTCGAGGGTTATGTGTTCCCGGACGAGCTGAAATATGAGAAAAATCATTTTTGGGCGCGGATAGTTGGAGACCTAGTGGTCACCGGCGCGACCGAATTCATCTCCAAACAGGCCGGAGAGATCACGTTTGTGGATCTTCCCGAAGAAGGAGACGAGTTAAGCCAAGGGAAACCTTTCGGCTCTATTGAATCCGGAAAGTGGGTCGGACGGATCTATGCGGTTGTTTCCGGCGAAATCACGGAAGTTAATCGAGAGCTGGAAGACGAGCCGGAAAAGGTCAATGCCGATCCCTATGGTGAAGGCTGGATATGCAAAATTAAACCGTCGAATCTTGACGCCGATATGGCCGGGCTTATGTCCGCCAATGATGCTTTCAAAGACTTTGTTCGTGAGGAGATAAAGAAAGCTGAGGAACAGAAGAAGTAATAGCCTTGTAATAATGGCTGTCGTGGGGACTCTTTTTTTTGTGCAATAAATAGTCTGACTAGTTTTCAGGCGTGTTTGAAAACTTTTTCGCCGTACTCCATGACCCAATTTTTGGGTGGCTTGCGTCCAAAATGGACGCTCCGACAATTAGATGCCGGTATTGATGCGCCTCATCAGCTTGGAGTCCCTTCGGGAAGGCTGGAGAGAAACCTTTTAAATCAACGCACTTAGTCCTCCCGATCGGACTAAACATGAATTTTTTTCTTCGCTAACGACAAAAAATTGACGGGCTAGCTGACCCTGATACTCTGGGGACAAAGAACACCGCCATAGTGTTTCTCCTTAGCTTGCAAGATATTGGAATCATAAGGGAGTAAGGGTTGAGTACGTTTAAGAGGACGACTCGCCAGTCGCCCTACCTGCACCGCAGAGCACGCAAAGGGAGAGAACAGCACAGCTTGGTGGGACAGTGTTCCAGCATGTGTTCTGGATCGACCGGAAAACTTCCCGTCAAACGTTGCAATCTCTGGCTTTGAGATACTCGGCTCTTCAAAATCCGATCAAAAGTGGTATACTATGAGATTAGCTGTCCTTTGGGGGCAACCGATGCATTCCAGACAACCGGGAGACCGCATATGGAAAAAGGGACTGAAACGGTAAAACGTGGTCACGCCCAGATGCTCAAGGGCGGAGTAATAATGGATGTCGTAACTCCTGATCACGCGCGCATCGCGGAAGAAGCCGGGGCCTGCGCAGTCATGGCTCTGGAGCGCGTGCCCGCGGATATCCGTGCACACGGCGGAGTAGCCCGCATGAGCGATCCGGGGTTAATACTCCAGATAATGGATGCGGTAACGATTCCCGTCATGGCGAAATGTCGGATAGGACACTTTGTAGAGGCCCAGATTCTGGAAGCTATCGGGGTTGACTATATAGATGAAAGCGAGGTGCTGACCCCTGCGGATGAAGCGCACCATATAGACAAACGCAATTTTACGGTTCCGTTTGTCTGTGGATGCCGAAATTTGGGTGAGGCGCTAAGAAGAGTCGGCGAAGGAGCTGCCATGATCCGCACAAAAGGCGAAGCCGGCACAGGAGATGTGGTCGAGGCAGTGCGACACGCTCGAGCAGTGCTCGGTGAAATCCAGCGACTAACCACTATGAGAAGTGACGAACTGATGGCGTACAGCAAAGAAATCGGCGCTCCGTTCGAGTTGGTTGAAGAAACGGCTAAGACGGGACGAATGCCGGTGGTGAACTTTGCCGCGGGGGGAATAGCTACTCCGGCGGATGCCGCGATGATGATGCAATTGGGAGTAGATGGGGTGTTTGTGGGATCGGGAATCTTCAAGAGCGGAAATCCTGCGGCTAGAGCAAAAGCCATAGTCGAAGCTGTCACCCATTATAATGATCCGAAAATATTGGCTGAAGTTAGTAAGGGGCTGGGTGATGCCATGGTCGGCATTGGAGTTAGCGAACTTCCGCCGCAAGCTCGACTAGCCGGTCGAGGTTGGTGAAATTGGAATGAAAATAGGAGTGCTGGCGCTTCAAGGAGATTTTCGGGAGCACTGCGAAGTACTGAAACAAATTGGGGCGGACTGCCGTGAGGTCCGATTACCCTCAGATTTGAATGAGTTAGATGGCCTGATCCTGCCCGGCGGGGAAAGCACCACCATAGGTAAATTAGCGACTACTTTCGGCCTCTTCGATCCATTGAAAATTCTTTCCAAATCCATACCGTTCTGGGGAACTTGTGCCGGGCTGGTCTTCATGGCTCGGGAGGTCGGACGTGAACAGCCAGTTCTGGGGATTATGGACATAGTAGTCGAACGAAATGCTTTCGGGCGACAAGTCGATAGTTTCGAGGAGGATCTCGAAATCAAGGGCATCTCTGAGGGACGTTTTCACGCGGTTTTTATAAGGGCGCCGGAAATAAAAGATGTCGGACCGGACGTGGAAGTGATCAGCCGCCTAAATAACGGGAGAATTGTAGCTGCTCGCCAAGGCCGTATGCTGGTGACGGCTTTTCACCCGGAGCTAACGAAGGACTACCGCTTGCATCGGTATTTCCTGCAAATGGCCGGGAAATCGTCTTAGGTCGTCTGAAATTTCGTCGTTTGGCCTTTTTTAAAACAGAGAGAAAATCAGCTGCCATGACGTAAACCGATCAGAGGCAAACGACCGGAA
>JBKQRG010000306.1:0-2977 GCA_052144015.1 Desulfomonilaceae bacterium | reverse complement strand
TTGGCACCCATATAGATCGTGAATTCTAAGCCCCGTTCTGTGGAGGTGTTCTCGATGGGCTGGTTCGTCTGGCTCCCACAAGGTGGCCTCACGAAGGTTAGTTAAGCTCTCTCTAAATAGTTTCTCCGCCGTCGTCCGCCTCTTCTTCCGCAAGAACACTTCGGCCCTCTCGATCAACTTCGCGGCGGCAGAGAGGGCGTCCTGACCCTGTGCCGGAGTCATGGCATCCGTTGGTGCCGGTTGCCCGATCATTGGCGACTGAACGTGGGGATTAGGCCAGGCCTCTGGGGAAGGTCGTGCTTCCTCGGCAAACAGTTGGCGGACTTCTTCGGCGCTTCCCTCGACCTTCCGCCATCGCACAACGACCCGGTTATCGTCAAGTTCAAGGTACTCCGCCCTGACCGATCGCGCTTCGTTCGGGTTTCGCTTTATCCATAGCTCGTATATTAGATTGCTCAGGATTCCGCATCCGATACTCACTGCGGCGCTGCCGAAAAAGAGCAGCGTTGGGAGAATTACGTCGCTGGACTTCAGAACGAGCTCGCGTTTCTCCCTACCGTCGTCGTATATGGACACGTCCAGGCCACCCTCCCGAAGGGCGGCGCGAACCGCCGGAGTGGCCTGTGGAAAGATATTGCAATTCCTCGTTTGGTTGGGCAGTCGCTTATTGTTCGGGACAATTACTACGCCTGCTCGCTGGGTCAGCAAAGCCGAATCGAGCCCAAATGAAATTGCGAGGTCATCAAGTGAGCTGGCAGTTGCGACATTTTCCCAGTCTAGCTTTCCCCCCACCGTACACTTATCCGGCTTCATTGAAGTTGACCTCCTGTCCACTTGCTCGCCACGAACAATCTCGGCGGTGGCACATCCATCCCGTTCCCTGCGGGGGAGGATCACTCTTTCTTCTTGACTTCCTCTATTATTATAGAGCCCGATTACAAGTGATAAAATGGAATCTAGTTGGACGCTTCCATGGATAACGCTTCGCTCATATACGACAGTTTAAGGAACTATAAGGACATAAAAGCCCTAATCGGAACACAGGAGGATATTTTCCTCGACTTCAAGGAGAGCCGCACTCCGACCGGTGTGCTGCTTGAGGACGACAAAGCCCATTTCAGCAAGGCGGCCTCGGGATTCGCACATCAGCAAGGTGGTGTGCTCGTCTGGGGTATCGAGGCGCGAAAAGGAGAAGATGGGATTGATGAAGCAACGGATCTGAAGCCGATTTCCAACATTAAAGGCTTTCTTTCCGCATTGAATGACTACGTCAAGTATTCCACTGACCCCGTTGTTGATGGAATACAAAACCGCTTCATATACGAAAACGACGACGAAAACTCAAGAGCGGGATTCGCTGTTACGTTTTTCCCCAAGAGTGATTCGGCACACAGGGCGATGGGCAAGAAATGGTCGGGTTTCTACAAACGTTATGGCGATAGCTTTGTTCCGTTGTCGACCGCTGATATTCGGGACCTATTTTTTCGTAACCTCTCACCTGACTTGGAGCTTCGAGTAACATCTGAGCCAAATGGCACGCTGAGACTCTCGTTGAAAAACAAGGGAAGAGGCGTCGCGAAATTCCCATCTTTCCAATTTGGTTTGGTTCCCCACGTGGGCGGGCAATGGTTTGACGGCGAGGCAACTTCAACTTCAAAACAGGCTGGCTGGAGCAGAACCGACCAGAACCATACCGCTTCCAATTTATGGCAAATGCAGGCGTTGTGGTCCATCCCGATCAAGAATTCTGTGTTCTCGTGGGCCCAACCCAGATGGCCCCGCAAAAGACAAGAGTTTTGAAAATCGTCTACCGCCTTTTTTCCGAAAACATGGTGCCAAAGGCGGGCACGGTAGAACTCAAATAACGGTCGATAGCGCAAACTACCCGTTATGTCTACGGCTTTTACTGAAGAAGAACAGCGGACGCACAATGCAGAGGCCGCGATACTCGCTTCCGCCTTGTCTTGTTGGCAGAATGAGTGTATAGAGGTCGTTGGCTAGCGACACCGTTTAGAGCGTGCTGTTGCAGTTTGGACAAGCAATAATCGGCTCGCATACGTCGCAATTAGCTCGATGCATGGGCCACTAATAGGCTTGTATGGCTGACTCCAACCCGCTGGGTATAATGGACGACTTTGACCGATGTCTTCAACTGCATTCCACCTTCACTGAAAGGGTCGCAAGGCTTATCGGTGAGCTATTGAGCGGAAGCAACCTGCGCGTCCACTCCATCACCCACCGCGTCAAGGACAGGGGCAGCTTCGAGAAGAAGTTGGCCCGCCCTGATGCAAAGTACCAGAAACTCTCGGACGTAACAGACACTTGTGGAGTGCGCATCATCACCTATTTCGAGGACGAAGTGGACGCCGTGGCGGACGTAATCCAAAAAGAGTTTGATGTCAATTTCCCATGCTCTGTGGACAAACGAGCATTGCTTGAGCCCGACAGATTCGGCTATGTATCGTTGCATTACATTTGCAAATTCTCGGCTGTCCGTCTATGTCTCCCCGAATATAGACGCTTCTCAGACTGCGTCGTCGAGATTCAGGTCAGGTCAATACTCCAACACACATGGGCGGAGATTGAGCATGACCTTGGCTATAAGAGTGCGCTAGCCATACCGAAGGAGATCCGACGACGCTTCTCCCGACTCGCAGGACTCTTGGAAATTGCCGACTGCGAATTTGTCCAATTGCGCGACAGGTTGCAAGACTACGAACGAGCCGTAACAAGTAAGGTTGCAGAGGCACCGACATCTGTCGCCATTGATCAGGCTTCACTTTCTGCCTACATAAGGCAAAGCACAATGGTCCATGAGTTAGACAAGCAGATCGCTCCACTTCTCGGTGCTCTTGAAATCCATGATTTATCTCCCACAGAGTTTCATGGAAGGCTTGCGACAAATTTTGACAACGTTGGACTGAAGACTATCGCAGAAATTAGCAGCGCTTTGGAGACGTATGGCGGGCTTTTGATC
>JBKQRG010000305.1:0-23339 GCA_052144015.1 Desulfomonilaceae bacterium | reverse complement strand
ATTAGAAGAATTGCAAGCAAAAATCAATAAGTCGCGTTGTAGGGCTATTAAGATTTTTGTTCTCACCTGCTAATTCAACGAAGGCAAATCCAGCATTTTCAATTATGCTGCGGATTCGAGCCCCAATCGCGTTCCTAACTTTTTGCTGATCCTTTTTACGTGGTACAATCACTGCCACAATATAAAAAATAAAACTGGCTATATAGGCCAAACAAAGGCGTAGGAGTACGTTCCCTGGTTTATAAGGCCCCTCTCAGACCAAGAAGACGGTGAGTATTATAGAAATGACCAGGAATACGGCTATTAACTTGTTCTCGAAAAACCACATGCCACAACCCAAACCACCCCAGAAAATTTACTGATGCCTTTTCGGGTGGAATTCGAATCATTTTGACAAAAATGGACTTCAAAAGCACCATTTTTCCCACAGGATGGACACGGAGGGGGAAAAAAAATGCCGAGCATCCCCGGCCTCCGTTCACCACAAAAAGATAGATGGCTGAGAAATGTGAATTTTGGTGCCAGGTCTTGAAATGACAGGGCCTCGGTTACTAGAATAGGGCAATCGGGCGGCGCCTGAATTCACTACAGTGACATTGTAAAGCGATTTCGCGAACAGCCAACGGTGAGAACTGGTTTTTCAAGACCTCACCCCATACATGCACACAAATATGGATATTTCGGCAACAAATTTTAAGTCGAAATCAGAAGAAGTTCATACATTTTGACAACCGCTTCCGTTTGAACAAACAATTTTTCAGAAAGGGGTCGCTGCCTCGAACCAAATGGTCTGCCCAACATCACGGCGTCTATCTTGTTCTTGAACGTGGCACGACTTGACAGGATGTAGGCGGTGCGCGAACGCTATAATTGAAGCCGACAGACGTAAGTGCAAATCCAGAGGCAATGCAACTTGCACGAGGCATAGATAATGCCGAGAATTCCAAGCACAAACTCTTCTAGTAGTCGAGGCGGGGGAGCTGCAGTAGCTGCAGGCGTACGGTATCAGGCGCAAGTGACTGCATGGTGGGCAGCCCAAATGCTGCTCCAGACGCCTGGCATTGCTTCCGAATTTAAGCTGCCTGCGACAGCTACGGTCAACCGTATTTATTGCGAGACAACAGACGCAGTGGACGATGTGAGAATCGAGTTCACTGATGGAGTCATCTTTGGTCAGTGTAAACGATCTTTGCGAGGCCTAAAGAAACCAAACAGTGAATTTGCCAGCGCTTTCCGTCAGTTTTTGACGGAGTTCGGCAAGGATTCCTTCGTAAAGACCCGGCACCGGTTTGTTTTATTTTACGAACAGGATAATCCGAGTTTAAAGCGGCTTGGAAGCATTCTGGATCGCTACAGAACTTTTCCTGAAGGCACCTTTTTTAGAGACGCAGACTGGAACAAGACTCAACAACAAGCGGTGGACGACCTGGACCACCTTCTCGATGAGCTACTTTCAAGCCCGGAATTTACAGGAATGACTCCGCTGAAAGAGCTTTTCTTAACACTAACTTATATCAAACGTGTCTCATTCGCATCGGACGATTCAGACCGGTCCATGATTGAGATTGCTGTGGCTGATACACTCCTCGAACACCGGGATCAAGCCAGAAATGTAATGGATTCATTGCAGGTACTCTCGAATGATAGGATGGAGCGTAGGGCTGCAATAGTCAGATCGGATATACGGAGTCACCTTCAAAATCGGGGATTCGTGCTACTGGACAGTCCAGATTTCCGTAATGATTTCAGAAAGCTTGATAATTGGACTAGAGACCAGATATCCCTGGATGCAAGTGCTGGGCAGGACATCTTGCGCATAGGGTCCCACACAATACAAATCGCTCGACCTGTTCAAGAACAACTATATCGAGCATCCTCAGGAGAATCGTTTCTCGTTATAGGCGAAGCTGGAGTTGGAAAAACAGGAGCTTTGCTCAAGTTGACAAAAGATTTGCGCTCCGCAGCAAGCCGGGTCTGGTACTGGAAAGCTGATTCAATTCAGCGTGAATCCGTACAACAAATGCGGCAGGAGGTATTTCATCTTGATCATACCTGGAATGATATTTTCGAGGAAGCAGCCTCTCAAAGCCAAACAATAATTATTATAGATGGGCTGGATTCGATAAGGGATGCGAGAGTTTCTGGCGTTTTCCAAAGTCTTATTGGCCTCGCTAGAAGCAAGGAATTGACTGTCATAGCTTCCATTCGCGTTTTCGATCTCTCGTACTCTCCTGAATTAAGAAAGCTATTCCCTTTGGAAGGTGATCCCATCCCAGAGACTTTTACAAACAGCCGTTTTGTTGAAGTGAAACATATTTTCATTCCCGAACTCTGGGACGAGGAGCTTAATCAAGTCCAAAGTCAATTCGGTGCAGTGCTGCAAATACTTGAGTTGTTCCCCTCCCTCAGGGAAATCCTACGTACTTTATTTTACTTAGAATTGCTTTGTGAGCTTCTGGGCCAAGGCACACCTTTAACAGATTTTTCGATTATCCGTACCAAAGGCGAACTCTTTGAATTGTGGTGGCAAAAGAGAATCGATAATCACCCCAATCAACACAATCTTCTGCAGGATCTCAGTTCTATTGTCGAATCAATGGAAGCGGAGCGACAATTGTCAGTGAGATACGCGCACTGGAGGGAAGGTGTCCAAGACGATTTGTTGAGTATTGGGATATTAAAGGAATCCTCTGTGCCTGGTCGGAGGTTGCCGGATGCTAATAGGATAGAATTCAGGCATCATTTTCTCTTTGATCATGCCGCGATGAAGCTGTTCATTCGACCTCGGAGAACCGACCTTGCCACATATTTGATTAAACCCGTGAACTGGGGCTTGTTTCTCCGCCCTAGTTTAATGTTATTTTTTCGGTATGCATGGACTGAGGGCCGCGACGACTTCTGGGATATAATTGTTAGTCTCGAAAACTCAGGCGTCTTTTTCCTCTACAGGATGCCTGCCTACATCGTCCTAGTTACCGAAGCCCGAACCTTCAACGATTTAGCACCAACGCTACAAGCGAGAGTTGCTCCTTTTCGAATCCGGCTAGTTCAGGGAATTGTCGCGACCGCTAGATACTCGGGTCTGGAGCAGCTGTTTTCGCGAAATTCGGGAGAGTGGTGGCTGGAATATGCCAATCGACTCATAGAAACACGGGAACCAAGTCTGATGCTCCCAGCGGAGATCGTGCTCTCGATTGCCTCCCAACACATTGAAACCTTATCAGAAATGGGTCGCGTACTTCTTAACCGTGCCGCTTTGACCCTAGTGGAGTATTATAGCAATCAGAGTACTGGCGCCGACGACCGGATAATAGCTCCTATTGAGTGGGTTTGCAGAACGATTAGCAGCAACCTGGAACAGTCTGCATCCATTATTCGGAGATTTTTATCTAGGGATCAACTCCGCGATGCAGGATATCTTTACGCTCCAGCGGTCGCTTATGAGATTCGTCCTGTTTGGACACAAAACCCGATCTTTGCTGCCGAAATATACGAACTAATATTCGCGTTCGAAGAAACAGACCAGACCGTCACCCCTATCAGTAGGAGTGCTATTCTTGGACTCACCAGCACTCGCAGGCAAGATTATCGACGGGCTCTCTACCTGCTTTGCCGAAACTATGGCGATTTCTTGCAAGCACATCCGGGAGAGGCTACAGCAGCAATTATTCGGGTATTTAGGAACTTGTCTCTCAAGGACCTAGAAAGTAACACAGCCTCAGTGTCGGAAGCTTTCGTTTGGAATGATGTCGAATGCCGTATTGATAACTATAGACCGCGACTTCCGTACGAGGAGCCGCTGCCAGAAGATTATCCTGCCCGGATCCTAATGAGCTGGGAAGGGTTTATGACAAAGTTACCTGATGGTCCTGATGCGGAAAGCCGTTGGCAATTGATCTCCTCGACTCTTGCTTCAGAGAATGAAAATGCCTGGATTTGGAGGACTCTGTTAAAAGCTGCCGACAGTCGCCCCGAATTCTATCATCACCGACTCTGCTCATTTTTGACGGTCCCTCGCATTCTATTTGGCCCTAGCACACGAACTGTAGCCAGGAATTGTGTCCGCAGCTTTGCTCCCTATGTATCCGACCATCTCTTAAATCTGATACAGACTATTGCATTGAGTACGATCGTATACGTTCAACCCGGCAAATCACGTCCGATTAGTGAAGAAGCTTTAATCGAGATGAAAATTGCCATAATTTCAGCCGTTCCACATCAGCGCCGGATTCCAGAGGCTCAACAATTTCTCGCCTTATGCGATCCCGAATTGGTTCAGATCTGTGAAAGAAGTGAATCCTTTTCAGACGAAATCATGGGGAGCCACAGTTCTCGTCCTGATGAGCCAACGGATAACGAGTCTCGACCTTCAGAAATTGAGGCGGCTATCAGTTTTCTTGGGCGATCATCACCCAAAAATATCACTAACGATAATATAGTTGAGATATTAACTCGTCTCCAAACCTTGGAGAGATGGTTGTCGGATTCCGTAAGCAGAGAGGGGTCTCCTGATCTTCTTCCTCGGGTTCAGGCTGCTCGTTTGACGTGTCTCGCGGCCATCGCTTGTGCTGGAATAAGCCAGACGGTTTATTCTCGTGACGCACTTTTTGAAATTTTCAGGGGAGTTCTTCTATCGTCAGCTGGCGAACTGTCTGGAGAGGATTTTCGGAGATTTGACGAATTTCCTAGCTGGAGCCCTGATCCTCTAGTGCACGCGGCACAAGGATTTGCCTGCTTGGTGGAGAAGAGCACTTCCATTGACCAGGAATGGGTGGAGACGCTGCGCGCCGTGGCCAGACATCCCTATCCGAGGATTCGTGTTCAACTGATAGGATCGTTTTTTTCTCTAATGAATTCTTGTCCAGACCTCGTGTGGGACACCCTTGAAATGTGGGTACGTGAAACCGCACAGCACGGCGGCAGCTTCTCCTTGATGTTCGCTCCTTTCCAAAGAGGACTGCTTTCAGCACTAAGAAGAACGAATGTGACTCGCTCCAATCAATTGATTCGGGATTTTTGCGAAATTGTCCGGCTTGGAGGAGGCGAGAAGATGCGCTGTAACTGTGGTGAACTGATGGGCTCTATTTGGTTGAATTGGGGGGAACAGTGGGTTTTGGATATGGCGACGGATTTGTCAGGCGAAATTTCAGAAAATATAAATGAACTTGACGGGTTGGTCACGGTGTCGTCGAGAGCAGTTTTCCAGACTGATGAAAGACAAGTCCGAGCGAATCGAATCCTGACAATCATCCTAGAAACTGCGCACGAAGCAATTGAGCAGTACGTTCAGACAATCAGACAAGGTGGGATTTCTCCGGATGATACCCCAAACTGGCTCAAGAATGCTGTAGGATTGTTTGAGCATGTCGCTGCCCAGTTTGCGGGCACAGCCGTGGAAGTCAAGAAAAGCCTGGAGAATAATCCTGAAGACGTCGATTCCCGAATGAGAGACTGGTGGGGTTGCTCGGAATCATTATTGGAACTTCTTATTGCCGAGCCTTATCCTGGAGTTTTGTATCTCATAATCACTGGGTTAAAAGATCTTGTAGCATTCTCTCCTGATAAAAGCCTCCATTGGCTCAGGAGAATCACAGAAAGCGGAACCGCTCACGGCCTGAATTTTGAATCAGCTGCCATGGATGAAACTATAGAGATTTTGGAGAATTTTCTCGCAAATCATTGGGCTACCCATCAATCCGAAGGAGTCTTGGATGACCTCGTACACACAGTTGAACACTATCTAAGAGCGGGATGGCCTCGGGCTTTGAGAATGGCAATTGATCTGGAAGGTATTTTCAGGTAATGAAAACAATTTGTTGACTTTCTACATTCCAAGACGCCGATCAAAACTTGCCCTTTTGCGTGGGCGCCGCTCACGGCTACTGTTGGGGCGGCCCCCGGGCACTGATCAGATTCCCGCCGGTAAGTGTATGCTTATTTGGGAACGCCCATATTTTTGAGCCGGTTGCTACCTCGAGGTAGCGGCAAAGTAGCTTGGGTATGTTATGTTTTGCCTCTGAATCGATGATAATTACAAATATTGCTACATGTGACCAAAATTGTCAGTGGAAATGTTTTTTCCTCTAGACACAGTTTCTTTTTGGTAACCAGGTAGCGGAGCCAAGAAAGAAGAGCAAGTAATTAAAATTGGATGCTTATAATTCATAATGCCGGCTACTTTTCCTGCTACTTTTGGGTTACCTTTTTCGTCTTCGCCCGTTGGCCGATACGTTATCTCTCAAGCATATCATCCAGGTCTTCGCGAGGTATGGCCCTCAGTCTTGCGGTTTTGGCATGGATTTTGTTAACGACATTATCCACACAGGCAGTCGCTCGCTTTCCAATCACTCAACTGCAGCCGGATGGTATTTCATTTCTGCCAGGGCTCGTTTCAGCACAGGCCCGAGGAATCCGACGTCATTAACGGACAATGCTCCATCCGCCAGTGAGGCAGTCTTCTGGGTGCATGATTGAGATAAGATTTTTCAAGAGCAGCAGTTCAAAAACGACCGCGATTCGCTGGGAGGCCGGTCGGCCGCGGATATTTTGCGGATATAACTGTCTGTTCCTAAGTGAAGCCGCACATTGACTCAAGATATAATCAAAACTTTTTGACCGGAGGTCATCCAATTCAGTATGCTATCTTTGTAACTCCAGAAGTACGAAATAGCTTTGCACTAGGATCAGAAAAATATAGAAGTCGGCGAGCAGGCGCCGAACGACCTTTTTCGCCGGGGAATAATATGAACAAGCGTAAAATAAGCGCTAAAGAATTGGTGAGCGATATTAAGTCCGGTATGACCGATGCCCAATTGATGGCAAAACACGAGCTTACTCTTAAGGCGCTCGAAGGACTGTTCAGCAAGTTGATCCAAGCCGGAGTTCTTAATGCTTCAGCTATTCGGGAACGGGGGGTTATCAAGAAAGGTCCCACACCAGGTGTGTTTGAAGGCCATGCTGATCCCAAACCCGCCGTTTCCGACGAACAAAGACCCACAGAGCTGCTCAAAACGATTGCCGGTGAGGTGAAAAGCGGGGTACATGATTCGGAGATCATGCGGCGTCACGAATTAAGCCCCGGCAAACTTAAACAGATCAAAAACGAACTGGTCCAACTTGGCTATTTGGCGGCTGAACAGGTACAACCGGCTGAAACCAAGAGAACGAAGCTGTGCCCCTTCTGTTCTCAGGAGATCCAACAACACGCCTCCAAGTGTGTGCATTGCGGGCAATGGCTGACTGCGCCTGAAGCAGGAGGTCCCGTTGGGGCATACCAGCCGGGTGTAGGGATTTCGCGGCCTCAATTCGACGAAGCGTACGATGATGAGGATGAGCGAGAATGCCCATGGGACGACAGAGCTAACTACGGAACCCTAAACGCATATTTTGCAACCGCGACAAAATGTTTGCTTCATCCGACGAAATTCTTTTCAAAGCTGCCAATAGACAGCGGGTATCTGAATCCTATTCTTTTTGGCGTGATGACGATTGTTCTGAGCGTAGTTTTTGCGTTTATCTGGACCAGCCTGCTCAGCAGGGGCGTTGGGCTATTCGTTTTTTTGATAGGCATACCCTTTATTGTCCTGGGATCATTCATAATAATCCCCATCGCTTTGTTTGTATGGAGCGGCATCTTGCACCTTGGTCTACTGCTGGTACGAGGGGCGAATGAGGGCTACCAGGCAACATTTCGTGTCGTGTCCTATTCATCCGTTCCTTCTCTATTCAACGCCGTTCCCATTGTGGGAAGCATTGCCAGTCTTTGGAGTATTGTGCTTACGGTCATTGGGCTGAGGGAAATCCACAAGACGAGCACAGAGAAATCTGTAGCTGCAGTGCTGCTCCCGGCGGTGGTTGCGATAGTGCTGGTTCTTGTTGTGGCTGCGCTTGCCACATTCAGCGCTGGAGGATCGGCATTCACCGGAATACCGCTACTGTCCGCCTTCTCTCGAAGTCCCACTTTGCCGAGTGATGTCTGTACTGCTCTGGAGGACTATGTCGCCAAAATAGATGCCCTAAAGGAACAGGACATCGCCGCGGCCGGAACTCAGGTTCAGGCTGCTATTCAGGAATTGGATGAGGTCTTGAGCCAGTTCGGCCGCGACAAAGGGGTTGCCCAAATTAGAAAAGTGGCTACGGCATATGGAATGGGAACGGTGACACAGATTCAGCTCAAGCAAAGTATGGGCGGAAAAATGGACCTGTCCAAGATGGAGCACGCTCTCGGGACCCAGCGCGACGCCCTCTTACAAATGTGCGGGAAGTGAATCTGCCCTTTCAGATTTCTTGACTACGCAGCGAGGCCGAAAAATGGTTCCGAAAGTCGGCTGAACAAGGCAATTCTAAAGCTAAATCTGCGCTTAAAAATATGGGATTGAGATCGTCCAAGTGAACCCACATCGGGCTTAGTTCAACATTTTTCTCCATTCATCCAAAAGTGGTAAACTCACGCCGGCTCCACCGCATACAATTATGACAATCGGACGGAGACCTTCCAATGGCTCTGCCTTATGGTAAACTGAGGCTAGCGAGGCCCCACAGGCCGGCTCGACCAAAACTCGATGTTCATCGGCAAAACGAACGCAGGCTTCCACAGCGTCGCGATCTGTGACTTGCCAGGTCGTGATAGGATGATTCTTAGCCCACTCGAGCGCCTTGGCAGCAACCCTACGAGCGCCAAGAGTGGTGGCGATTGAAGTTATCCGGTCTAGAGTCACCAGATGCCCGGCCTTAACAGCTGCGGCAAATGAGGCTGCGCCCTCTGTCTCAACAGCCAATACCGGTATTTTCGTCCAGCCGATTTCGTGCATCCCCTCCAGCAGTCCACACAATAATCCGCCACCTCCGACCGAAACCACTATAGCTCCAGGTTTTATGCCAAGTGCGGCGATTTCGTGAATGATTGAAGAGTGTCCTTTCCATAGTCGAGGATCGTCAAATGGATGTATGTACGCGGCATCAACTTCTTTGGCCAATTCGGTGGCGTAGGCATGAGCATCATCCCAGGAATCTCCGTGGACGACAATCTCCGCCCCTTCTCTTCGGACTAAGCCCTGTAGCCACACAGGAGTGGTTTTGGGCACAATTATCGTGACCGGAATTCCTATCCTACGCCCGGCATACGCAACCGCATATCCTGCATTTCCGGCGGAAGCGCATACTAATCGGCTGGCTCCTGCCTCAAAACTGTCTTGGGCTGCAAGGCCAATGCCTCGGGCCTTAAATGAACCAACAGGCTGGAATGATTCCATTTTAAGATAGACCGGGGCTCCCATAGCAGCGCTCAAAGAGGGTGACTCCCAAAGCGGTGTAACAACATGGATTTGCCCTGCTCGCGGTTTAAGATTTGTGGTTCGTTGTAGCTTTCTATTTATCGGAATAGGCTGCATTTCCGGAGAACCTCCTTTCATTATAACGGAAGTTCAAAACACGTGTCCGTACGATTCTCCTAATCGTCTACTACAACTATATGTCTTAAATTCGTCGTAACAAGTTCCCTACAAGGCAAATGGCAGAATCGATCGGCTTGAAGTCAACGCGGGATAATTGCATGCTGACATTCAGCGCTAGCGCATATCTATTAGGATGAACAAGTATTAAAGAACATACTCGAATGCCGGATCTTTGAATGAAGAACTGTCGCGACTTCAAGATCAATTCGAGAAGTTAGAAAAAAAGGCAAATCATAGGTCGCATATGGAAAACATAGAACAAGTAGTTTAACGTTATTGCCCATGTCGAGTAACACAATCTCGGTATTGCATTGAACAGGGAATCAAAATGGAAATAGAAGAGGCATTCGATCAAATCGCGATGAGACTGCAAGCAGCAAGCGGCCGTGGCGTGACGCCTTCAATCAGAGTCTCAGGTGATGACTGGGTTTGCACTATTGAACAACCTGATGACAAGTTCATTATCATTGCCAAGGAAAAAGAGTTGCTGCTTGTCCACATGGAATCGCAAAACGAACCTGACATAGATAGAGCAGTTGGCGACGATTATGATAAGCAAAATGCTATAGATCGGATTCGAGCGGCGATCACGACAGCCTATGGAGCCCCTGTACAATGACAGACGGGCGGGTCAGTGTTTATGCCAATCGGTAAAATGCTCTGCATGTGTTTTTAAATACGATCCAGGTTTGAAATAGTGGTCATAAAACTCGAGGTCCAGATGATGCGCCTGCAAATAGATAAAGGCCAGAATACTCGGCGTCGTCCCCGGGAATTTACCGAAACGATCGAATGTATATTGGGCCTGAAGAGCCACACATTCCTTGAATTCATCACTGTGAGCCTGTGCGCTGCCGCGGACTGATGGGCTGTCTTTCCACGCGCCGGGCGTATCCGGATGAAATGGACCTCCGGGGCCGAATTTTCGTCGGACAAAAGCCTCAACCGCAGCACGCATGTCCGGATAATGAGGCGGGCAAAATCCTTCAAAAACATTCGGTAAACCAGTAGGGTTAGGCAGCAACCATCGCTCATCCCTATCGTAACGGAATCCCAAACCCGGAATCTCCGGGTCACCGCTGGCGCCCAGCACTGAACCAGGATTCATTCCATTGAACATCCATCCACCGAGCCCCATGGCCTGCAAGATCAGTGTGCCGGCATAGCAGGAAAGAACAAGCTCCGTCGTGCTCTCTAGAAGTGAATCTTGCTCAACGATGCTTAGAGGCAATAGGTCAGTCTCATCATATAGATCGCGATAACGATCCAGGCCGGGAATCGGTGTTTTATTAATATCATCATACAAGGCGTATCCGTTTTGCAGGTAGTAGCATAAATTAGCTATCTGGTGTTGAGCGACATCAGCAACCGGAATTACCAACAGGCTTCCCGAGCGATTCACAATCCAAGTGTTGTGGCCTGAGATGTGTGGTTCTCTAGACGGCATGTGCAAACGATTGTCAGATATTTTCATTATGCGTTTGCGGTGTATTGCGATTAAGGCTTCAATATCCCATTGGGTTTCATCGTCACTACAATCAATCGGCGCGGGCGCATCTCGAGTCTCAAAAAAATAAATACCTTCATCATCCGTAAAGAAGATTTCACTTGTATGGAAACCGGCAGCGGACGGAAAAGTCCTCCCATTGGCGGTTCCGGCATAGTTGGGCAGGTGAGGGGCATAATGAGCATTGTACATATGCGCATAATGCCAGTCTGTATTCCCCGCCATAGCAGTAAGAATCATGATTTTTTCAGGCTCGTCGAGCGGAACGGGTGTTTGGGCGGAATTGAACGCCAGTGGTCCGGCCGGAATAGTTGCCCCCAACATGAATCGACGGGACCTTCGCCCCAAAAGCGCTTGAATTAAAGGAAATTGCAGAGCCTTTTGCCATCCAAGTGAATATTGCTTGCCGGTCATCCCCCCTCCTCTACCTGTTAATGGTGGCTCCTTCTTAGATGATTATGTGTAGAATACTGCATGGACTGCCACCAGATCAACTTGTGCTTACAATTTTGTGCCTCAGCATAGTTGAACAGTAACGGGACAAAGGAAAAACCTGACGCCTCTCGGAAAATTAGACTCCATTGTGATCCGAAAGCCGGTCGTTTCGGAAGGGCAGCGGCTCTTTTTCCGCTATTGGGAAAAATGGGACTTCGCGCGTTTGCTGCGGGTTCTCGCGATGTCTTCCGATACATAGTTTCGGGAAAGGCTACAACGAAAGAGGTGGCGATCCTGATTGCCGCGATCGTATATTTCCTCTCACCAATCGATTTTATCCCGGATTATATTCCATTTGTGGGTTTCGCCGATGATGTAGTTATAACGACAATGGTTGCGGCCTACTTGCACAGGAAAGCAACCGAATCCATGGTAGAAAAGGGTTCCGTCTCACCAGACGCTCGGAATTGAACCGATGGGACTGTTTTTCCTCCACGATCACAGCTCAAGAGGCTTTGGACGTATTCTTTAAAATTGAAACATGGCTGGTAAATGATATTCAGCCTGTGGGACTGCTTCGGACCTTTGTCCATTCCAATCCGAGATTATAATTATGAGATGCATTGCTCACATTTGGACTAGCTCAGAATGACGGAGCTGTGTTAAAATCTAATTGTACATCGTTTCTGGTGCAGGCCATATAGACCAGAACACTCCAGTATGCCCATGGACACAGCTGGTGACAACACTGAGGCCGAAAAAAAGTCCAGGGAGAGGACCGCAAACACGCACAGACAAGGTCCGTGTGTAACATCAATCAATCCACAACTCTGCTGGGGGAATTGTGAGCAAGAAACCTGTTGCCAAAAAAGCGGAATCTCGAAAGTCCAAGGGCTCGCCTTTTGATGCAGACAAAATCATTAAAGTCTTGAGCGGACTCAAGAAAAAGCGGAAGTATCCGGCTTGGCCTGAAGAAATCAGCAGTGCGCTTTCATCCCGGAAATCAAAAATTGGGTCTTACGAGGCCATACTAAAGTCCCTAAGGGCCTGCCTCAAAGGGCTTAGCAGCCAGGGCGTGTTGATGCCTTGCAGAAAAGAGCGACGCTTGGCCTATATTATTGCTGGAGACGATACTAGATACTCTCGCAAACTTGACGACACACTAAAATTCGAGTTGCTTGCCGAAATTGAGCGTCTCAAAGGCCGGCTTCTCGAAATGCAGGCAACACTGACCTTATCAGAGCCAACTCATGCGACGAGAGGACGGGCAAAGGCGGAGGTTGCGCAGGAATTAGAGGAGGAAGTTTTCCGAAGGATTGCCGCACATTCGAGAAACCGAAATCGGAGGACCATGGACATCTGGGAAGTAAGGAGAGTCCTGCCTGAAGTCCCTCCCGAGACATTGGATAAGGTATTAGAAGACTTAGGCACTTCTTGGCGCATAGAACTTCAACCTGTGCAGGACAGCACAAAACTCTCGGCTGAAGAGAAAGGGAAACTGTTGAAACTTGCAGACGGTACTCTCATTGGCGCATTGGCTATAGCATCCGATTAGGGAGAGGTTCGGTGGATACAACGCGATCTGCACAAGAGGGTGCCCACTTAGCGAATTTGCTCAAGCTGGCCGAAAACCCCTTCGATTCATACAAAGTTTTGACCGCCCGTGACTCTGTTGTGGACGTTCCTGAGATCCACGCGAAAGAGTTCAAGAAGCTGAGTGCGGAGCTGGACAAGGTTAGGAAGTCGGGGAAAAGCAGGGGTGCGTTGGTCACAGGAATCGCTGGGAGCGGGAAAAGTCACTTAATAGCCCGACTCCACAATGAGCGCCCGAAAGAAGCATTGTTTTTTCAAGTGCAGGCCCTGCCGGGAGGAACGGCTTGGTTTAGGCATATTCTTCAATGCATAGTGAGTGACCTCGAACGACCTATCAGTCGTGAAGAAGCAGCCCCTCAACTGATTATGCTGATACGGCATTTCATTGATGGTGTTAGACACGAGCTGGGCCGGTCCAATAAATCAGATTATAGCTTCGAAACGCTAAATCGGGCGCTCGATGCCAGACAACACCAGATTCAAAAAACCATTCCGAGCCCCTTGGTCCAAGATGTTCTGGCCGTTCTCGTCAACCTGTGGAAGTGGCAAGCGCCCTCTACCAGGGCAAAGAAGGCCAGCCAGACAACACGGAAGACAGATCTCGCTGTGCAGTGGCTTAAGGCAATGATGATCGATGAGGCTGATCTTTCTGAGATAGGCGCCCGTCAGAATCTGGGGGCCAACGAAGAAACCGGGCAACTGGATTATTTCAATGTATTAAGAGTGTTCGGGTACCTGACGGTCGGCCAAGCGCCAATAATTCTTTATTTCGATCAGTTGGATACAATGGAACCGGAGACTATCAACAGCCTTGGGGACCAGCTTTTGCATCTCATTGGGAGCGATGCTGCGGCCCCCAACTACTTAGTAGTAACGGCAGGGGTCAGAGAAGAGGTCAGCAAATTTTTGACGGACAAAATCATAAAACAGGCTGTGGCCGACGTTATCTTCAAGACAGAATTGGACCTTCCTGCCCTGACGATGGATCAGTGCCTAAAAATTGTGCAAAGGCGACTGCAGCAAGTTATTCCCCGAAACCAACTGAAGAGCTTCCCTGATGCAGTGGACGGGTTGTTCCCATTCACGAGAGACTTCCTTGAAGGTAGACTAAAGGGTCCGATCAAACCTTCACCTCGGGGCGTCTTAAAGATTGCCAAGTCAACATTTGACGACATCATAGCTGACGTTAATCCTGAATGGCTCAAAGCCTGGCCTCGTGTTCCTTGCTTAGCCACTGAAGACAGTCCTGTGGGGCCGCCGACAGTCCAATTGATCAACGAGTTCTTGCATGAAGAGTTTATAAAGAAGCTCAACGCACGGCTGCAGCAAAAGATGACGGGGCCGGTAGATGGCGATTTGCTCGCAGAGACCATTCACCGACTGCTGAAAATCAGTGATGAACGCTCTCAATTGAAGATAGTCGATCTGCCGAAGGGCGTATACAAGAAGCCTACCAACTCATTTTTTGCGCTGACGGTAGATGTTCCGGGGGTAGGACTCGTCGGAATAGTTGTCAATAATAAGAATCATGCGGGCAGTATGAAGGCCTGCCTGAGTAGATGTTTACAATTCCTCAGCGGCTTTGACCAAAAGCACAAAATCATTATGGGCCGTGACGAGCTATCGAAAGCCATCGAGAACTGGCCATCGTGCATGAGCATCGTCGGAGACTTGGCAGCAACGACGCGATTTTTGCGAACCAAGTTTGAGGGCTCAGAAATTGCTACACTGCTGGCTCTGGATGAATTAAGAAAAGAGGTGCCTGATCTCGTTATTCCGTCATCCAAAGTGCATGATGTGTATCAGGTCACTCAAGACGACTTTTTGCATTTCCTTGTGGGAAGTGATCGGCTGCGGAGCCTACCGTTTCTTGTCAACGTGAGAGAGCTTCTTGCGAAAAGAGAGCCTCCGCCTCCTTCTCCAAATGTGGTGAATTTTGTGAAGGCACGTGTGGAAGCAAAGTGCATCATAGCGTTTCAAGAGTTAGTCACGGAATGGGCAAATCATAACGAGAGAGTCAAACCCATGACCAGTGACATGGAAGAGATTGATCGCTCCACTGAAGTCTTATGCAGCAAGGGACTTATTGTCTCTCTAGGTCATGGCGAAAAGAGAATCCTAAAGAAGCTGTAAATGGGCGCAAAAACCAACCCAGATACCTGTCGCAGTCTTGCCTTACCTCAATAACCAGCTATTTACCGGAATGCCAAGGCCCGTTTCCAGGAATACCTTACGCAACTATAGGCACTCTGTTTCATAACATTGTAGTTCCTTGCTATCGGGATTGTCGACCGATGCGAACCTTTGGGCCAAGCAGAAAAGCCAATTGCGACCCCCGATCAAGCCACCGCGCCGGAATTGCGGGATCAGACGTTCCAACCCCCCACTCTGTTACTGAAACGCAAACAGAGGTTTGTAACGGGGACAATTTATTTGCCGAAAAGATGCGACGCAATTTGAGTCGGTATGGCTCCTAGGTTATAGTTTGCGAGCCTTTTAGGCTCGCAAGTGCCATTATCCGTTTTTTATCTTATAACCTTTTATCTCGCCAACAAATCACAGTTGATTAATATTAGGGACAATCTTGATCAAATTTGCGACGCGAAGTATCCCGGTATGGTACTTGCATAATCTATAAAACATAAATATGTCACTTTTTCTTGTAAATCTCGTGATTCCAGTAAAATGGGTGTTTAGTCTGCAGTCGATCTGGAGTCGGTTGGGATGTAACCAAGAAAAGAAAAAATTGCGGAGGGGGTTCTGGAAAAATTGATTTTGTTGGACAAATTATACCTAATAATTGTACAACAGATACCCCAGAGTTATATACTCTTTATTCGGCCGATTTAGGCCACGTGGGAGCGGACCTGATGGTTGAAAAAAATCAGATTGTGGCTTTCACCTTAGACGATCAACAATTTGGTTTAAATTTATCCTCGGTAGAACGGATTGTGCGAGCCGTCGAAGTCACCCCCGTCCCTGATTCTCCAGCTCAAATTCTCGGAATCATCAACGTGGAAGGCCAGGTCATGCCTGTCCTCAACACTCGGAAATGGCTCGGATTACCGGAACGCGAAATCGAGTTACAAGATGTTTTTGTCATTGTTTCAGTAAACGGTCACTCGATTGCGCTGGTGGCGGATGAGGTCAAACCTGTGACCGAAGTCCCGCTCAATGAGGTCATAAATTCGCATGAAGTTATTCGGTCATCGGGATCTGTGGAAAAGATCGCAAAGCTAGAAGATGGATTACTGATGGTGTTGACAGCGGAGCGAGCGATCAGCATGGAAGAACTGGGAAAACTTGATTCGGTTTTATCGGAAACTGAATCCACCTGATCGGATCCAAAAATAGCCTCTCGGTTGATTTTTACAGCAAACCGTACTGGGTGAAATTATGAAAAACATCAGCGAGACTATCCGGTCTTTGATGGAGAATGTCACAGGGTTGAGAGCAGCGATCGTTATTGATTCTGACGGTATTCCCATAGCCATGGAAGGGAATATCGAAATGGAACCCCAAGATTTGGGAGCTCTGCTGGCATCAGCCTTTCAATGTTATCAGGCGCTTGGGGACAGTCTTAATCAATGCTACTGCAAAATGGTTTGCGCGGAGTACGACGGACTAAACGTTGCACAACAGATGATGCCGCGGGGTTCCTTGATTCTGATTGCCGAACAATCTCTCCCGATGGGAGTGGTTCGGCTTACCGCTAATACCGGCAGACAGATATTAACGGAAGCAATGGAAACATCCGCCGAAGCGCGAAAGAAATTCATGGAAAGACATAAGATATCTCTTCCAAAAACTCCGGGAAGCGAGGACCCAACCCAAACCATCAGCCTATTATCATTCCTGGAGAAAAAGAAGAAAGGATGATTCATCGTGAAATTCGTTGGAGATCGAGTCTATCTAAAGCTGATCTTTTTTGGAGCCGCTCTAGCCGGGAAAACAACGGCCTTGGAATGGATATTTTACCACGTGGTCCCGGACGAAATGAAACTAGTGAAGGAACTCAGGCAAGTGAAAACATCCTTTGGCCAAACTCTCGTTTTTGATTTCGCTCCGATTGAAATTTCTCCGAATGTGGTAACTCGGATGTTTTCCGCTACAGGTCAGGATTATTACAGAGGCACGCGAACCAAGGTGCTGGCGGATTCCGACGGGATATTCATGGTGGTTGATTCCCAGAAAAAGGCTCTGGAATTAAACCGCGAGATTCTGCATGAATTTGACAAGTGTAGGAAAGAAATGAACGGCTTGGCCGATGCCGAGATTGTGGTCCTGTACAACAAAAACGATCTGGAAGAAATCTATCCTATGGATTACTTGCGGGAGGACCTTAAGCTTGACGCTTGGGATGGTTTTTCTACCTGCGCCTTGACCGGAACCAATTTAGAAGAAGCGCTTGTTTTGATGCTCAAGAAATTAACTGCAAAACTCCAGAAAGAGGGCATTCATTTGGAATGATAGTCTTCGATGCGAAAGTGCAATATGCCCTGGATAGGGGGCTGGCAAAGCAGGTAGTTTTGGCGGACGAGCAGGGGTTTATTCTCGATAACGCAGGCTACATATTCGACCCTGATGAATTAATCGCGTTATCCATGTCTACCCAAAGGCAGGTCCACGAGACTGCCGGGAGGCTTGCTTTCGGCGACGTTTCCGAATTTAGCCTTTCCCTCATCGGGACAGACCTTATCATATTGTGCCGTAGAGTCTTTTGGACGGAGGGCGGTTGCCTCATAATCGTAGTTTGTCCGGTCGGCTCTTCCCCTAGCCTGCTTATCTCGCAAGTTATTCGGGATTTCAAAAATTACCTGGAGCATCAACGTGCCGCTTTGCGTGAAATTTAAACACTATGCCTGATCTGAAGTCGCATAACATAAAAGCTCCGGAATTGATAAGGTTCAGTATTGCCATATTTAATTTTGCGCTGGATTCAAACGGGTTTTCTCGCTGGCTATTTTCTGATTGGATAGGTCGGGCCGTGCCCGGCACGGGTCGCTAAAACATATTCGTCTCCGTCATTAGGAATCAAATGTCAAAGGCCTTGTACAAAGCCCTTTTGGGCAAACTGAGCGAATCAATTGAATTGTGTACAGGTCTGGATTTTACAAATGATCGCGAAGCAGCACTGCAACGTGCGATGAGAAACGCTGCCGCAAAGCTTGGATTCGAGGATCCGTTCTTATACTGCAAATGGATATTAGAAGCTCCTGTGGGTGAGGATCGACTTCAGGGTTTGATCGAATACATCACCGTGGGCGAGACTCACTTTTTTCGTGATAAGAAATTTTATCATGTCCTGGAAGAAAGAATTTTGCCGGAGTTGATTCGCTCTCGGTGGAATTCCCAACGGAGTCTCCGGGTTTGGAGCGCGGGCTGCGCGACCGGTGAAGAACCGTATTCAATAGCAATTCTGGTGCAGAGGCTAATACCGGACTTATCGTTTTGGCAGCTGGATCTCGTCGGGACAGATATAAATCGCGAATTTCTTCGAAAAGCTACAGAAGGAAATTATAACCAATGGTCCTTTCGTGGGGTGCCCAAATCCGTCCAGCGGACATATTTTCACAAAAACGGCGACGGTTACAACATTCTCCCGGACATAAAGCGAATGGTTAAATTTTTTGAATTGAACCTAAACCGAGAAGTCTTCCCATGCTTGCCCGATATTATAATGAATTGGAACATGATTCTATGTCGAAACGTGCTCATGTATTTTGCGCCTGAGTACCAGCAGAAAGTTATTGATAAGTTAATAATGCGTCTGGCTGAAGGTGGTCTACTTATTCTGAGCCCCGCTGAACTCTCTATCGTCAACAGCGCGAATTTAGTAAGTGACACGATTGACGGAGTAGTGATTTACAGAAAAGTCACTCCCAATATTTCGGTACCCACTGAATCACAGTATATTCCGGTGGTACAAGAAATACCCGATCCGGACATTCAGAAGCCCCGTCCGGATTATGTTTTTCCTGCTCAAATTTCAGTCACAACGACCGAGCCTCAGAAAATCCAGGAATCGATGGAGATAGTTTATGAGAAGGCGCTCGCGCTGTTTTATCAGGGCGCCTATCCGGACGTGACTGAAATGCTCCGGAAATGCTTAAAACATGAAAATCTTCCACCTCAGAAATCGTCGTCCGCAATGCTTCTTATGGCGCGTGCTTACGCAAATCAGCGAAAACTTGATGAGGCATTGAAATGGATCCAGCAGGTAATGGGCACCGATAAACTCAATCCGGATGCGCATTACCTTGAGGGAATCATTCTTCAAGAAAAGGATGATTTGAAAGGGGCGCTGCTGAGTTTGAAAAGAGCGCTGTTTCTTGATCCGGACTGCGTTCTTGCCCATTTTGCTTTCGGGAATTTGGAGATGCGGCGAGGAAGATCAAAAGAGTCAAAAAAACGTTTCAAGATAACTTTGGATATCTTAGCCGAGTATTCGGAAAGCGATATTTTGCCTGGATCTGAGAATATGACTGCCGGCCAACTGACGGAAATCATTTTAGGAATGATGCCCGAGGAGAATGTGTCCAATGGATGAAGTTCAATCCGCTTTCTTGAATGGAAATGGTTTGCAGCTATCGACCAATGACCAAGATTCCACCTTTTCTGGAGAATTCGATTCCTCCAGTTCATTAGGGGCGGGAGGCGCGGCGAAAGGGGTGGGTGGTATTGATCGTGCAGAGAAGAAGAGGATCCTAAGGGAACGAGCGAAAAAATTAGGTCAAAAACGTACTGCGGAAGACTCGGATTCGGAATGTCTGCAAATTATAGAATTCAGGTTATCTCATGAAAGATACGGTGCAGAGGTCAATTATATTCGTGAAGTTTATCCTCTTAAAGATATAACCGCTATTCCCTGCACGCCTTCATTTGTGCTTGGGATCATGAATGTGCGGGGTCAGGTGGTCTCGGTGCTTGATATTAGGAGTTTTTTCGAGTTGCCCACACAGCCAAATACCGAACTGTCTAAGGTGCTCATAATCGGGAAAGACGGCATGGAATGCGGTATTCTCACCGACGAGATTATCGGCGAGAAGAAAATCCCTTTAGACATAATACATAAGAATGGCCATCTAATGCACGGCTCATGGGAAGACTGCATCATGGGCGTCACACCTGATCGATTGATTGTGATTGGGATGGAAAAACTTCTGTCTGATGACAAAATCATTGTTCAGCAGGAAGTTGGGAATAGGTGAGTGACTATTGATTGGCTTTCTACAATCATTATTTCCGGCTTCTACCGGTGAAACCCGGTTCTTTCTAGTTAATGAAGCGGAGGCTTAAGACAACATTCTTCGACAGAGCTTGCCAAGAACAAGAATTTGGAATGTGCTGGCGGGGCAGGCGCATAGCGTGGATCTGGCGGCGACCGGCTTTGTTCATCCTAGAGGACCGATTTGAATAATTTCGATCCGCATCATGAGCCGCCGGCCTTATCGGATCGTAGTTTTTTCAATTGCATTTGGATGAAACCTTAGTGATCAGTCTAAACCGCGGTAATAAATCACCACACCGGCAGGGGAAGTCCATATGAATAAGAAAGACGATAAATTCCTGAAGAAACTTTTGGCAGCTTTCCGTGTAGAAGCAGAGGAACACCTAAAGGCCATTCGGGACGGATTATTGGAGCTGGAGAAAGAGCCGGCGCAAGAGATCGCTTCAAGCATAATAGAGAGGACATACCGTGAAGCGCACAGTTTAAAGGGCGCTTCTCGCTCCGTCAATATGATTCAGATTGAAACGGTCTGTCAAATTATTGAAAGTATCTTTGACTCACTGAAGAAAAAGCGGCTGAAAGTCTCGACCGAGCTATTCGACGTTCTTCACCAAGCTACGGATACGATGAATGATATTCTCAGTGGGAGTGAGGATTTAGATATCGAACCTGTGCTCCAGCAACTGCGGAGAATTGAGGCTTCATCAGCGAACGGCAAGAGTCAAACAAAATCTACTTCAGGAGCAAAAAATTTACCTGAAGCGTCAAAGCCGCCTGTGACTGCCATTCAAGCCGATCCGCATGAAACGGCGGTCATTGTTGCCCCGGATTTGTCTGTAAAAACCGAAAATACTGAAAACCTGCCGGCCGAGAAAGCGCAGAGTGGAGAAAGCACGATTAATATTCCTTCTACTGAAGAAGCAGCAAAAGAACCTTTTTATCATCATCAGATCCGCCGAGGCCAAGCCGAAACTGTGAGGATTTCCGTTGATAAGCTGGATCCACTTCTGCGGCAAGTTGAAGAGATGGTATCGGTAAAACTTACGGCTCATCAGCGCGCGACGGATCTGGCAGAAATTGTAGGCACTGTGGATGAATGGAAGAAGAAATGGAACGCGGTATCTTCGAACGGCGGAGGCTTTGGGTTTACTGCCGCGGGTAGCCGCAAATCATCTCAATCCGGAAAAGGAGATGTAAAGATAGCTAAGTTAGCCGAGTTTTTGGAATGGAATAATTCATGGATCAAGCAATTCGAAGATCAACTGAGGAGGTTGGCCAAGGCAGCCGACAGTGATGCCCGAATGCAGGGAGGGATGGTGGATGATCTTTTGGAAGGCATGATGAACGTACTCATGCTCCCCTGTTCCTCCGTCCTCGAGGCATTTCCGAAACTCGTGCGGGATCTTGCCCGCGAGAGCGGCAAAGAAGTCAATTTAGATGTAATTGGAGCGGAACTTGAAATAGATAGGCGAATTCTTGATGAAATGAAGGACCCCCTCATTCATTTAGTGAGAAACTGCATAGATCATGGCATTGAACTCCCGGAAGATCGAAGAGAATATGGCAAACCATTGCAAGGAACAATTACCATTGCTTTTTCCCAATTGAGCGGAAATCAGATAGAGCTTTTGGTGTCGGATGATGGCACAGGGATCAATAGGAGCGCGGTTCTGGAAGCGGCAAGAAAACGTGGGATTGTCTCTGAACAGGACAAATTCAGACCTGATGATCAGGATGCTCTCGGCCTGGTATTTCGATCTGATGTCACAACAAGTAAAATTGTCAGCCATGTCAGTGGCCGCGGACTTGGGTTGGCGATAGTTAGGGAGAAAGTCGAAAATCTAGGTGGAAGCGTATCGGTGGACACTGTCCTCACCAAGGGGACTACTTTCCGTATACTGCTGCCGGTAACCATGTCGACATTCAGAGGAATTCTTGTGAGCGCTGCCCAGGAGTGGTTCGTGATACCCACGGCCAGTGTGGAACGAGTGTCAAGGATACCAAAGGGGATCATAAGAACTGTAGGAAACGAGGACACGGTTGAATTCAATGGAAAAGCAATACCTCTTGTAAGGCTCCGTGATGTTCTGGAACTGCCAAATAATTCAGATAAGCCGGAGGAAATCAAATTTGTTCCTGCGCTCATGCTCCGATCGGGCCAAACCGTGATTTCTTTTGGTGTGGATGCTATTTTGCAAGAGCAGGAAGTGCTGGTCAAAGGATTGGGTAAACAGCTTGCTCGCGTTCGCAACGTGGCAGGAGCGACCGTCTTGGGATCCGGGCAACTTGTACCAATAGTGAATGTGCCGGATCTCATCAAATCCGCCATTAAAGGGGTACGGGCCCAAACCGGAATACCGATCCGAATCGAAGACTCCGACAATGGCCATAAAACGGTTTTAGTCGCCGAAGATTCAATAACGTCCAGAATGCTGTTGAAGAATATTCTCGAGACTGCCGGGTACGAGGTGTTGACAGCCGTTGATGGAGCGGAGGCTTGGAGCTTTCTGAAACAAGACAATTTTGACTTGGTCGTATCAGATGTCGATATGCCGCGAATGACCGGTTTCGATCTCACGGCGAAAATTCGAGGAGACGACGATCTTTCGGAAATGCCCGTAGTCTTAGTTACATCTCTCGGTTCACAAGAAGATCGTGAGCGGGGCATCGAGGTGGGCGCAAACGCATATATCGTAAAGGAACGGTTCGATCAGAACCATCTCCTCGAAACCATCAGAAGACTAGTGTAGCAGCGGTGTAAAAGTGATAAAAGTCCTCATCGTAGACGATTCGCCGGTAGCCACAGCGCTTCTGAAGCATATCTTGAGTTCAGATCCTCAAATTGAGGTCATTGGGACAGCAAGCAACGGTGAAGAAGCTATCGTTTTCGCGGAAACCGAGAAGCCCGATTTGATAACGATGGATATAATTATGCCCCGAATGGACGGGTTCCAAGCTACTCGCAAAATAATGGAGGCAAACCCTGTTCCAATATTGGTAGTCAGTGCGAGCGTCAAACGCGAAGAGGTGAATAAGACGTGGCGAGCGGTGGAGGCAGGCGCCGTTGGAGTGTTGGAGAAGCCGAGCTATGCGGATATGGGGGTTCCCGACGGTAATGCGG
>JBKQRG010000304.1:0-21366 GCA_052144015.1 Desulfomonilaceae bacterium | reverse complement strand
CCAGCGTTAAGCAATTCCACTTTTGATTTATCAATCCGATTCTCGATGAGGCCTATTAAAGTCTGGTCATATGGATATCCTATTCCCTCGGTGAAAGAATCCCCCATAAAAAGAACTCTGTGTTTATACGATTTGAGATCGACTGTTCTGATTGACCTGTCTTTGAAACCAAGAGAATTGGTATAGACCGTATATTTGCGATCTCGAATATGGCTATCCAGTTTGAATGATTTCTTCAGATCGTGATGATAATACGGGGACGGTGTTCCTATCTCCCGGCGGGGCAAGAGCATTGCAGCCATCGTGTCGAGCAGGATCCAGGCGGCAATCACAACAATAGCGATAGTCTTTTTCGGGTTCCTTTCGAACCAGCTATTTTTCTTTTCCGTTACATTCATAACTGTATCCAAGTAATGATCAGACAGAAATGTCGCAAAATAGAATATTCGTTTTCTGAGAATGAATCAAAGGTCCTATTGTCCTATTGTAATAATTAGAGGATGTTTGTCCTTTTTATTGACTTTGACGCATCAGTCTTTACAATTGAAAGGTTGTGCACAACGAATTGAAGCAGGTCAAATTGCCAACAGCTCACATAAGAGCTTTTCCTCAGTGCATCAATTTCAGATTGCATGCCGATACCTAATGCACGAACTTTAAAGTGAGTCGCTGGAGGCCGTTTATGGATTACAAGGACACCCTCAATCTTCCCAAAACCTCATTCCCCATGCGGGCGAACCTGCCCAAGAAAGAACCGGAAATGCTGGAGCATTGGGAATCACAAGATATCTACCGGAAAATTCTTTCCGCAAGCAAGGGTAGAGAGAAATATATTCTCCATGACGGCCCACCATATGCCAACGGCCACATACACCTTGGGACGGCTCTGAATAAGATCCTCAAAGATATGATCATAAAATCGAAATTCATGGCCGGGTACGACTCCGATTATGTGCCTGGCTGGGATTGTCACGGATTACCCATCGAGCATCAAGTGGACAAGGAGCTTGGCGATAAAAAGCTAACCATGAATAGCATGCAAATCCGCCAACATTGCCGGGCGTATGCAGAAAAGTTCATTGATATTCAACGTGAAGAATTTAAAAGACTCGGTGTTCTTGGGGAATGGGAAAATCCGTATCTCACTATGAGTTACGATTATCAGGCCACGATTGTGCGCGAATTAGGCCGTTTTTTTCAGAGCGGAGCGGTATATCGCGGGAAAAAGCCGGTTTATTGGTGTGCATCCTGCGTTACAGCCCTTGCCGAGGCTGAAGTCGAGTACATGGATGTGCCTTCACCCTCCATCTACGTCCGCTTCGCGGCCCGCGACGATTTCTCCACTAGAATCCCTGAAGTCAAGGGGAAGCAAGTCTATGTGATGATTTGGACGACCACGCCCTGGACAATCCCGGCGAACCTGGCGATAGCGCTTCATCCCGACGAATCATACGCCGCGGTTGAGGTCGGCAATGATGTATATATCCTGGCTGAGCGGCTAGTGACCATAAATATGGAGATATTTAATATCCATGACTATCGGATTATCGCCACTTTCAGCGGGAGCCTTCTGGAAGGTTTGAATTGCACCCATCCGCTCTATGATAGGGCTTCAAAAATCATTCTTGCTCCGTTCGTAACTCTGGACACCGGCACAGGCGCAGTGCATATAGCGCCGGGTCACGGGCAGGAGGACTATGAAGTCGGGTTCTTGAAATACAATATAGATGTTTACGCTCCGCTGGACGATCACGGAATCTTCACCAAAGACGTGGAATTTTTCAAAGGGATGTTTGCATTTGATGCGAATGACGAGGTGATCGCGAAGCTGGATGAGGTCGGCGCGCTGATGGCGTCCGAGGAAATTGAGCACAGTTATCCTCATTGTTGGCGCTGCAAGGAGCCTGTGATTTACAGGGCCACCCACCAGTGGTTCATTTCAATGGACAAGTCGAAATTGCGTGAAAACGCGCTAAAGGCCATTGATACAGTCACATGGATACCGAGATGGGGACGTGACAGAATCTACGGCATGATCCAGCACAGGCCGGACTGGTGTATATCCCGCCAGAGGACGTGGGGTGTGCCCATAACAGCGCTGCGATGCGCGGATTGCGACGAAATTGTGGCCCCACCCGAATTTTTCGAAAATATAGCCAAACTTTTTGAGAAAGAAAGCGCGGATATTTGGTTCGATCCGGAAAGAAAAGACCTGGTGCCTAAAGATCTCAAATGCCCTTCATGCAAAAGCTCTTCACTAATAAAAGAAACGGATATTCTCGATGTCTGGTTCGATTCGGGCGTAAGCTGGTCGGCAGTTTGCGAACGACGCAGTAATCTCGAATACCCGTGCCAAATGTACCTTGAAGGGAGCGATCAACATCGTGGTTGGTTCCACAGCGCTCTATTAACTTCTGTGGGTACCAGGGATCGTGCTCCTTATGGCAGTGTGTTGACTCATGGATTTGTGGTCGACGGCCAGGGAAAAAAGATGTCCAAGTCGCAGGGCAATGTCATCCAACCTGAAGAGATTATCAACAAGTACGGCGCGGATATCCTACGATTGTGGGTCTCGGCTGAAGACTATCGTGATGATATAAGGATTTCGCCGGAAATTCTGGACAGGCTCACTGAGGCTTACCGGCGCATCCGCAATACGTGTCGGTTTCTCTTGGGAAATCTGTCCGACTTTGATCCGTTAAAAGATATGATTCAGACCGATCAGCTCCGCGAACTGGATCGTTTCGCTCTGGATCGACTGAATCAGATTATTAGCAGGGTGAGAACAGCATATGAGGAGTTTGATTTTCATGTTGTCTTTCATACGTTATACAATTATTGCATTGTAGATCTGTCCGCGCTTTATTTAGACATCCTGAAAGACAGGCTTTACGTGGAAAAAACTGATGGTGTGCTTCGGCGATCTTCCCAGACTGCTCTCTATCACATTCTCTCGTCCATCGTGAGGCTCATGGCGCCTATATTGGCTTTTACTGCAGAGGAGGTCTGGTTGGCATTCAGGCGTGAAAGTCAAGAAACCTCGGGCGTGCACCTGACGAGTTTTCCTCAACTTATACCTGGTGTTTCGTTTGATGACGACGAACGTTCCATGTGGGAAATAAGATCTGCAGTACGGCAGGAGGTCTATAAGGCGTTGGAAGAAGCACGAGCCGCCCGGCTGATCGGATCTTCTCTCGAAGCCAAGGTGCAAATAGAAGCGCCGGATCGTGTCGCAGGCGCTGTGGCGGGTATGGAAGATCCGGATGATTACTTCATCGTCTCTCAAGTGGATATAAAACCAGTAGGAAAAGCAGCTGGAGAAGCCGAGCTGGAAGAACTCATTGCAAACACCCGGGTTACGGTTTCTAAGGCCGATGGAGACAAATGCCCGAGGTGTTGGGTTCGCGATCCTGAGATTGGGTCCGACAAGGACTATCCGGAAGTATGCCCGCGCTGCGCAGGTGTATTGAGAGAATCCGGGATAACTCCGGAGTAAGAAGAGCTACTAAGCGTGAATAAATTAATAAGTGGAAGCCGAAAATGGCTTCTGCTCATAATAATTGCTGTGATTGTTTTTTCGGCGGATCAAGTCACCAAACAGTTGGTTATTGAATCAATACCACTACATACCGGAATTGAAGTTATAACAGGTTTTTTCGACTTGGCACATGTGAGGAACTCCGGGGTGGCCTTCGGTATGATGTCGGGCAACGCCTGGTCCTTTCAGAGAACCTTCTTTATCTTGCTCTCATTTGCTGCTATGGCGGCCATACTGTGGGTGATTTATTCATCAGCAGCAATAGAATTAGGCTTGCTGGCGGGTTATTGCCTTTTTTTCGGCGGCGCATTGGGTAATCTGATCGACCGAGTTCGATTCGGAGAAGTCATTGATTTTCTAGATGTTCATTGGGGCAATGTGCATTGGCCCGCTTTCAATGTTGCGGATTCTGCGCTTTGTGTGGGGGCCGGTCTGTTTCTGATCCATTTTGTTTTTAAAAAAAGTAATGAATCATGAATTGTCACGCGCTTTTGCAAATAATCCGGAACCCCACTCCGATCTTGTGATTTCTTTTTTTAAGATTGAATTATTAACAGTGAATTTACTTTTTACGTCATTCCAGCGATTCAGGGGAACGCCTGAAATTATCAGGTATCGTCTAAAAAGAGAGATCAACTTGTTATCACTTTCAGCCAAAGTAATTGGGTCGAGATTCGCCGTTACAATGTCGGCTGTTTCGTAAAGCTCATCAAGAGAACGTTGTCTCAGCAAAAGCGCTTCTTCCACCCCATTCAGAGCTGCATTGTTACGGGCCGCCTGAACAGCGATCGGATCACTATCCACAGCGAGGACAGTTGAGGCTCCGAGCTTTATACCTGCTATGGCCAGAATACCGGAACCGCAGCCTACGTCTAGCTGAGTAGGCTTGTCGGGTTCATCATTGGACAAATGGGCAATGGCTTCTTCAAGAAGTATTAGACATCCCTGGGTGGTCTCGTGTGTGCCGGTGCCAAAGGCCTCGGCGGGCTCGATAATTATTAATTCCCTATCATCCGTTTTCGGCTTGAGCCAGGGAGGGGTAACGATCAGTTTCCGCCCTATTTTGATGGGCTTGAAATGACTCTTCCAGGCTGTCGCCCATTTTTCGCTCTTAAGAGGGACGATTTTGACAAGCGCTTCTCTTAGCCCTGGAAAAATTTCACGCAGTGCCACCACGTAATTCTTGAGGTCAGACGAAACACTCCCCAGCTTTTTTTTCTCAATATAAGCGGTTATTCGTGTGACATCCGAGTCGTTATCATCCAGGACCAGGCCGGGCACAGAACGTTCGTGCAAGAAATTGGCTATGGCATCACCAATTTCGTGCGGCACGGTCACACTTAATGTCATCCATTGCTGTCCGCTTGGATTATCGCCCATAGAGGCACGCATCAATCAAGTCCAGTTAAGACCTTTGGACCTTTTCTCTTTATCATCTTTCGGTTCTGTCTCCGGCCTGATGCCAGGTTGTTTCAGGGGACCGCGAATGTTGGTATCCATAACGGAAACGCCTACAAACCCCGGTGAGATTCTCACCGAATGCTCATAGCCATTGCGAACGAACACTACCAGGTGCTTGGTTTTGCTTTTTCTCGTTTTTGCCGTCAAGGCTATGAATTTTTCCGTGGTGAGATCTCTTACGCCGTCATATTCAACTATTATATCGCCTTGTGTAATACCAGCCCGTCTCGCGTCGGATTTTGGGGTTAAAGAAAGTACCAGTACTCCCTTAATGGTGACATCTGTTTGCGGCTCCTGAGCCTGGACCTTACTTTCTTGGACACGGCTGGTCGCGGGGCGCCGCTCCTTCTGCTTGGCGATGGCCAGCGCTACAGTCCGCTGATCCGGTCCGGGCACCCATTCTTTTGTGAGAAAGTCTTCCGCAAAATGAAAAGTGCGAAGAGCATTGGCCGGCTCAATAGCTACTCTGAAGCCGCCGTTATCGACGCCTAAATCCGGCCTAGCCCATCCTCGAAATGCACATCTCAGATTCACAGCTCCAAATGTCCATTCACCGCCCTTCATTACGCGATTTTCGCCATGACCCGGACCTTCAGGATCGACCTCCGGCGCGAATCTGTAGTAATCTTCGCTATAATAATCTCTCACCCATTCCAGTGCGTTTCCGGCCATATCATACAGCCCGTATCCGTTGGGTTCATAACTGCCCACAGGGGCCACGTATTTATAACCATCATCCGAATTTCGATCTCTCCATTCGAAATCGGTGTTCTTGTCTGCATAATTGGCCCTGCGGCCATCGGGAAGCGCATCACCCCAAGGAAATTGCGCCATCGGCAGGCCTCCTCTGGCAGCGTATTCCCATTGGGCCTCGGTCGGGAGCTTATATGGTAATTTTTCCTTGGCAGTGAGCCATTCACAAAATGCCTGAGCGTCATTGTAAGATATCATTACCACAGGCTGATCGTCAGATATTGGCCAACCCGGATTCTTCCATGAGCTGCCAGGTTTGGATTCGAAGCGCCCTCTCTGCGTATTGAAAACCTGTCCCCCTTTCTCGTCTTCTGCATCGGTGATATAACCGGTCTCTTCAACAAATTTCCGGAACCAACCCACGGTTACCTCGGTGGCACATATGAAGAAGGGACGGGAGATGCGAACCTTATGGAAAGGGTATTCATTTTCGAGGTTGACCGGCTGTCCTTGGGCAAGAGTTGCCATGGCCCAGGCGATATCGGCCTCTGAACTGCCCATCACGAATCCCCCGGCGGGTATCCGGACCATTTTCATGCCTAGAGAATTGGTAAAAGATTCGACGCTATGATCCACGGAAACATCAATCAGAGTATCAAGGACATTCTTGGCAAAGAAATCAGGGTTATCCAGCAGCAGCTTAGGTTTGGATCCTCGCTGGTCCAATTTGCGCACTAATTTATGAGCTTCAAGCCTTCGGCCCTGAATCACGAGCTCTTTCACTTTTTCTATTAACCTTAAAATCTGTTCCGTATTAGTAAAATCTTCTGTCGCCTCTGTCGGGGACTTGTCCCGGAAGGTCGGGTCTGCAGCTACTCGAAACCCTGTGATATCCATGCACAGGTCCGGTTCTATTCCAAAGCGAAAAGCATTTCGTGCTATCCCGGCCTCGAAAGCCCAATTGCCGCCTCGCACCACCCGTTTTTTTCCGGTTCGAGGTCCGGTGGGATCTATTTTCGCACCCGATTTTTCCGCTTCATAGGCTTTAGGATCATAATAGTCGGAGCACATCTGCCAGACGTTGCCCAGCATATCATAAAGCCAAAATGCATTCGGTTCAAAGCTTCCAACAGGAGAAAGGCGTGCGTAGCCGTCGGCCATTGTCCGGTCGGCCCAGGGCACTGGAGAGTACCTGTCTGCCATGTTCAATTTCTTGCCGTCCGGGTAATCGTTACCCCAGGAGAATCGTTCGCCCTCCTTGCCGCCCCTGGCCGCGTATTCCCATTGGGCTTCAGTGGGGAGATAATATCGGCGATTATCTTTTTTGCTCAACCACTCGCAAAAGGCTTCTGCATCAGCATGACAAATGAGAGACACCGGATGATCCTCGGAAATCTGGTTTCCCGGATCATTCCAACTCGCTCCCATTTTTTTGGACCAGTGTTTTTTGTTTTCGTCATATACCCAGCCCCAACCCTGCTTTTCGGCTACTGTCTTGTACCCGGTTTCAGCTGCGAATCTTTTGAATTGACCCACCGTGACATCATATTTGCCCATCAAGAAGGGTTTGGATATTTGCACATTATGCGCAGGGCTTTCGACCTGTAGCATCGTTTCCGGAACGTTCCACTCGGCCTGAATGCGACGTGTTTCTGCTGGTGTGCTGCCCATGACAAAAGCGCCCGGGCGGATTGTCACAAGGCGCATACCGATGGAGTTTGTTATCTCACCCGGGCTCAGAGGCGCTTCCTGGCCGCTATTCTGGGCTTTTACTCGGGCTTTCTGAAGCATATCATTCAAACGAACAGCGTCGTCAGCCGAAACCAGACGAGAAGGAGCTTTTAGAGCACGTTCCAAAGCCGGAATGGCAAGATCCCATTCATTCCTGTCCATGCGCGCCAGAGCCAGGTTCTCGTCGATCTCTGCAGTTCGAATGGCGGAATCGTCCTCGATGACCGTTTTCGATGGGCCCGACCATTTCTTCGATCCTGCAATCGGCTTTTTTTCTATCTGTCCTGGTCTCTGATGAAAACCTTGGAAATAACCTAACACAGACTCATAGAGCTTCTGAGCGTTATACGCAACGTTACTTTCTGTTGATGAGACGAAGGAACGCCGTAAAGGCTCATCTTGAGCGGAGAGCCGAACATCCGGCAGGCAAACCAGAAGAAAAGCTAATAAACAGAATGCCGGCAATAGCAAATAAGTTCCAGGGACTGTTCGTTCATTCGGCAAGTTTGGACAAAAATATCTCTCTGAATCCCTATTCCATGATGGAGCAGGAGATTTTGAAAATTTCTCACAATTTTTACTGTTCATAGCTCGGTTGCATCCATAAATGATTGTCTGCGTGTTTTCCTCCCGTTCAAATTTGCCGGACTTAATTTCATTTTATCGTAACTGGAATACTTTTTTTCAGTTCTTCCATTACTCTGCCATGAATCTCGGAATTTCTTTGCTCTTCCAGTTTATTTTTTATTTGACTCCTGACCTGAACAAAAGATGGCGTTTCAGGCTGTCTCTTATCCTCCACCTTCACGATGTGCCATCCGAACTGAGTTTTTATTGGTCCTCCAACCTGGCCTTGGGGAATTTTAAAAAGTATGTGCTCGAATGATTTTTCGAAAGCGCCTTTCGGCAGCCAATCACGCCCATCCGGCAGTTCCAGTTTTCCTCCATTGGCAGCTGCCGGGTCAATGGAATTCTTTTTGGCGAGTTCGATGAAGTCTTTGCCGGACTTTAGTTCATCAAGAATCTTGTTAGCTTGTGCTTCCGTTTTTACCAGAATATGCCTAGCTTTTATCTCTTCAGGAGGCTTGAATTCAGACAGATTGTCTTTGTAATAACTAATCAAAGTGTCTTCTGAGGGTGGCGGCATCTTAGCCAAGTATCTTCGGAAGTACTCTCTGGCCAAGTACTCAGCCTGCAAGTACTCAAGCCGTGTTTTTATCGCAGGTTCTTTATCGATGCCCTGTGCCTTCGCTGCTTCGGCAAAAAGCATGAAGGAGATCACTTCGTCGAGGATTTTCTTCCTTCCGTCAGGGGTAAGGAATGGGATCCTATTCTCTTCGCTAATAGTCGCTATTATGTGGTCAAGCATCTGTCTTGTAATCTCGCGGTTTCCAACTTTGGCCAGCACGTCTCCCCCGGATTCAGTGATTACAGGCTGTGCGGCAATATTTAAGGGAAGAACTGCAATGGATATTAAGAGCAATATCGTTAACCTCATTCCAAGTCCTCGCTGCTTTCAAAAAATGCACGACGGGCGCACACAGCGCATCCGCACTAATTTGAGGTTGGGATCATAAGCCAAGCAATTGTGAAAAGCAAGGCGAGTCGTCCCATTGAGCAGCTATTCATATCGATTCGCTTTCTCAAAAAACCGATTTGGAATTGAAAACCGCTCTACCGCTGAAACCGCGGGATTCCGTGTTCACCGCCACCCCAAAACTTATAATTTAGCCAGCATTCGCTGGGATGAAGTGCGATTCTTCGCGTTCGAGTCAGATCGTTGAATATTATCAGTTGGGCCAGACTCTTAGAAGAAGGAGTGCTCGGAATTAATACCGAATATGTGTGAAATTAATCCTTGGGATCAGCGTTCTTGTCCTGATCCTCATCAGGAGCGACTAGATGCAAACGGGGCTTGTTGCTCGTCAAAAGCGGCGCTTCATATTTCCGGTGGGCTTTCCCAATCAGATCGGCAAATTTCAAGAAGTCTTCAGGAAGAAACTTGAGACTTACATGAGCAAGATTTATGTGAACCACCCCCCCGGGACATACGATCACATTTCCGAAGTTTTCATCGTCCGCTAGGATGGTTTGGTCTGACAAATTCGGGCCCTCCCAAAATTTACTTATACTATTTTATGTTGAAGATATGAATTCGGCAACGAAATGAATGAACGAATTACATTTGGGCAGTGAAGCAGTCCGGTTTTCCGCGCTGAACCGTGCCATGACTATCTTACTTAGAGCATGGCCGGTAGGTCGTCTAGCCCCGATCCCCCAATTTCGCAAGGACAATCACGCGAGTGGAGGGGAATTTTCTTCCCTTCCCGTTCCACCTTCAGAACGAATATTAGTATTGCCGGCCTGCACCATAAGGTCTGAGATCATCCATAATTGCTCTGTCTCGTCTGTCGGTTCCTAAGTCTTGGACTATGCTAACAAATCGCGCCAGATTATTTTGGAGCTTTTCATCACATGGAAAATCCTTGGCGGCATTAGAGAATCTTTTGACCGTTTTCAACCAAAATTTCTTTTCAGCTTGCCAGTTTTCCTCAGCTTCTTGCTTAAGTTGCTCCAATTCAGCATCTACACTAGCCGTATCCACCTCTTGTTCTTCAGGCGTTCCTGTGGGTTGCTTGGGATCTTTTGGGGGAGCAATCTCGGAACGCCTAGTAGTGCCGTCCTTCTTTAGCCGGAGTTTCATTCCTTTTAAGGCTCTCTCTTGCTCTGCGACTACAGCGGGCAGGGATTCGAAATACGCGGCCTCCATAATAAAGTTCCGAATCATATCTCTGTACACCAAATCAAATGGGGATATGGATCGAGCGGTCTTTAGGAATTCCACATTCTTGTCCAATTGTTTGAGTAAATCCGCACGAAAACGGTCGTCGGCAGCGGCCATTAGCCTGGTTAAGACCCCTCTTTCCAATCCGTGTCGTTTCCAATAGCTTATTCTATCTGCCTGCTTTGAATCATCCCAATGGAAAGTCTCTCTCAAAATTTGTTTTAGGAGCTTTTCGTATTTGTTTAATACCAGATCATCCAAACTAAAAAGCGCTGCATTCTGGAATTGATACGCTACGAACTTCATTGGTTCAGCTATTTCGCCGTAAGTGGCAAACGGATTTAAATGAAGCACTCTGTCTTTTTCGTGAGATTTTGTTTCGGGTCTGCGATCAAAGCCTTCCGGCCCTTCAGCGGTGGTTTCGATGCGTATCTTCCGATCGGTACTCAATGAGGCGTATGCATGTCCGGGCTCCACCACACCACAAACATTCAGTTTTGCATCACGGGCCAACAGCGTGTAAACAATTGAGCCGCTCAGGCACAGAAATTTTTTGTCATCAACGATGCCCTTTGCGGAAAAACCATCCAGCACGTCGTATTCGACCAAAGCCCTCTTCTTAAGCCAGGTGAATAGCTTCTTGGCCCTTCCCACTTCGCTCTCCTCGTCTGCAACCACTTTCAATGCCTCATCTCTCAAACCTCTCAGTTCCGATAGGACCCGGGTTTGCTCCTGGGCTGAATCAAAAGAAGCCTTTACAAACGCTTCATAAGGATCGGCAAAAGGATTCGAGGTAATCTCTTCAGGGTTGCAGAAGAAGTGCTTATACAGGATGGATGGCATCTCATGAGTATCAGGAATTTTCATTCCTGTCGTAGCTGACTTTTCCAAGTTTGAGAGCTGTTCTAATAATATTTCGCGTAGCAACATTTTCAAATAATCTTCAACAAGATCTTTCTCTGCCATCTTGGGCCTGTGACCGATTAGTGCATTCAGGACCTTTCTGACTGCATCTAATTCCTGCAAGCTCCTTTTTTCCCCGAATTTTTCGGCGGATACTCGGTAAACCCAGTCGTAAGGTGGAGGAGCAGAAGAGGCAGCATGAAAAAGGCGTTTGAGCAAATACGGGTCGTTTTTAAATTGTGATGCATCACTGAGCGCCACGGGCGCGTATGTCATGACCGCCGCGTGAAAATTACCTGCGTCCTCATACCTGGATCCCGTAAGACAGACGCTGTCGTATACCACGTAGCGTGAAAGGCCCTTTGCCATGCGAGCATAACTATCGCCTTCGGCTACATATCCGAATTTGTAATAGAGCTCGGCCAAGTAAAGAAAAGCCTCAGGATTTTCTGGTTGTGAAAGCGTTGCACGCAAAAAATAATCCACCGCTTCTGCCATAGCCTTTTTGTCCTGGCCCGAGCCTTGGATGTTCTGCGTTTTCATGGCGCCCAATTTGATGAGGGCAAAATAATTATTGGGATCGACCTTCAACAGAGCCTCAAATTTTTCCGCTACCTTGCCCGAAGAGCCACTGGTCTTTTCTTCTCGGAAGGCAGCGAGAAGCATTTCATCGATGGTTTTCTGATCGGCGGAAAAAACGCTCAGAGGCAACGTGATGGCGCAAACAGCAAACGCCAGAACCAAAAGCGCTATGCTTTTCAATCTCATGGATTCTCCCCTATAACGATGAAGGAATTTCACATTAAACCATACACGAAAATAGTATGTTTTGTCAAATGTTTAGCATCATTCCGCCACCGATGAATAGTTTTGTGTCCCGGCGCTCGCAACATATTGATATTTCGAGGAGAGTACGCTATACTGTATTCGGGTTACTTCATGTTAAATGAAGACAGGGGAGGTCTAAAATGAAAAAACTGGTCAGTTTCGGGTTCCACGCTGTTATTATGCTATTGCTGAACATCATGTTCTCAGCGCCTTTTGAGGGCATCGCGTCCGCCCAGACAGATTCGGTTCCCAGGCTGGCAGTCTCCGATGAAGAAATCTTCATAGAACCAACTCAGGATAAACTCACATTATATTGGGCTGGTCGCATATCTTTCGTCAAGACATCCAAAGCGGAAGTCAGTGTCACTGTAGAATCGACCCTAGCTCCGGTTGGAAATTGGCAATCCGTTGCTAGAAGCAGGTTCAGGTTCACATCGGAACCAAGACTGAATTCATCCTATCAACGAGCCCGGGTGGCATCCATACCCCTGCCGACAACTCCAATCGGAAAAATGAGCAAGTCCGCTTTTTCTGGTCTATTGGAAAAAGATCAAGTGATCAATGTCAAAATCGCGATCAGACGATCGGGGCAGCGGGCTGCCGCAGGAACCGTTACTGAAATGGACTACAAGTTGAAACCATTCGGATATGCCCTAATAAAGGCAGCAGAGGCGGGGGATCTGGTTGGAGTCAATTCTCTGCTGGAAAACGGGGCTGATCCAGATTCAACGGACTTGCAAGGCTGGTCGGCATTAATGGCGGCCTCTTCGGCCGGGAAGTCGGAGATCGTAAAATTGTTATTGGATAAGGGCGCCAAAGTGAATGCAAGAACTAAAGGGTTCCCGATCATCTTATCGGCCAACGGCTCGGCAATTCCGGCGGGGACTACTGCCTTAATGGCAGCGGCATACTCCGGCAGACCGGATATCGTAGCAATGTTGCTGGAAAAACGGGCTTTCGTCAATGCGAAACGGGATGACCGATGGACTCCCCTCATGGCTGCTTGCTTGTCAACCAGCGGGGAAACCGTGCAAATGCTTCTTGAGGCAGGAGCCGATGGGAATGTCGTGGATGAATCCGGCTATTCTCCTTTGGCCATGGCTATCATAAACAGAAACAAAGACGCTGTGCGGTTGCTCAAGGCTCAAAGAGCAGTTTTAGCTGTGCCCTGGTAGCTGTTTCACTGCTCCCGATGCCAGTCGAGCGCGAAGCAAAGTAAATCGAAATTAATGATTACCAATATTAATTGACATCTTGGCTACTTATGATGTATGATGATGTGTAAGCGTCTCATAAGTTACTATAGCGATGTCATTATTTGAATTCTCGCCACGATAATCACGGGAGGAGAATGGGAATGAGTTCGCGTACCGTGCGAAATTGTGTAATTGCCGTACTTTTCATATTGGGTTTATCCGGACCGGCTGCGGCCCAAGACGAGCAGCCTCCTGTTTCCCCCACAGGGCAGGAGAAATCTAGAGACGGAGTCTTCGAAATTACATTGAAAACTCCTGATAAATCTAAATTAATTACGGATGAACTCGTACGGGACAGAGATCTCGATCCGGCGGCTCTTTACCGCGTAAAAGTAGGCGGGTACCTCGCTTTTGATGAATCCGAATGGGTCGACAAAATTGAATTCAAACTATTTGACAGGCCTGTTACAGAATTACCCCAATACAGACGATACAGTGAGTTATTAACTGAGATCAACCAGAAAATTTGGGAACTCAAGCAGCAATTTGATAGCTATGACCTGCTGGCCCTTCGAATGATGAATTTATGCGATGAGAGCAGGTTCCCAACGTTGCAATCAATAGATGAGAATGTGCTTCAACAATTAACTATTTACAAAAGACTGGTGCTGCTGAGAGCGCTAGTTGTGAATTCTCTCGACCGGGTTTTGGCCGAACGACGATGTGTGGACAAATATGCTCAATATAAAAGGAGTCTGGAACTCTACACAAGATCGCTTTCCGAGTTGGCGAAGAGTCACGAAATTTTGACAAAAAGGGCGCTCGCATTTTCCGAAGAAATTCGATCCGGTCAAGATCAGGTTCGACCCGAAAAAAAGTGAACCACCTGAAGGTGAACTGAAATTCAGGCGGCGCGGACAGTGATCCGCTATACTGGTCGTGAGTTTCCTCTCAAGGTGATTCTGTAAGCGTCCCAAATAGCACCAACAAGGTGGCAATTCTGAAATCTTCTGAGTTGTGCTGCCACTACCGCCTGCCATAATTCTTTGCCGGTAAATAGGAGCGACAAGACTACGGCACAAACTTTTTCTGGCATTCTTCTCGCGGGAGGAAAATCCCGCAGAATGGGTGGAGGCAACAAGGCGCTTCTGCCAATCGGCGGGCGATCAATTATTGAACGCGTCTCCGATGTGCTGCGAGAAATTTTTGAACACAATATAGTCATTACCAATTCCCCGGAAGATTTTGAGTTTCTCGGGTTGCCTATGTTTGGTGATCTCGTCTCAGGCCGCGGATCTCTCGGCGGGTTATACACCGGGTTAAAGACTTGTGGGCGGGATTACGGATTTCTCGTCGCTTGCGATATGCCGTTCTTGAACAAACACGTCATCTCATACATGGTTGATAGAACAGATGACAATGATGTAATCGTTCCAAGGATATCCGCTGGATTGGAGCCTCTGCACGGGATCTATTCACGGAAGTGTTTGCCCCTTATCGAGGAGCGATTCGCTGAAGAAGATCTTAAGATAAGAGATATTTTTCATAAGGCTAAGGTGCTGGAAATACAGGAAGAAGAACTTAAGTTGTTCGACCCTGCTCTTTTTTTCCTCCTGAACGTCAATACCCCCAATGATCTGCGCCGAGCGCGCGAACTGGCTGAAGAGCGTGGGTTGTGAACCGGCTGCAGTTCGTCTAAGACCAGAGAAATCGATCCGCAGATTTCTCAGATGATCGCAGATTCAAGAGATCCGCAAGGCCACTGGTCTAGGGCGAGGGCTGCTGCTGAACTTCGGCTCACCTCGCCTTGAGTACAAACGTCTTGTGTTTTCTCATCTGCCCACGTCTGTGTAATCTGCGGATTCACGGCCTAGGGCGGGGTGCCCGTGCCATCCCGGGAACATTGTGGGGATCAGCGACGATCAGACGGGTCGTTCTTGGCTGGTCTGAAAAACGGATCTAGTTTGAAGAGCGATCATCCGGGAAGATGAGCATGTCTTCCCGGATGAGGTGGATGATATGGACGCTCTTTCTTTAGAAGCATTCAGGGTATATTGATAGCTTAATTATTGATTTCAAGCCGTAATAGCTATTGGACTTGTTGCATGCACTGTTTTGCTTCTTCTTGAGCCTGTCGGTAAAGTTCGTGGAATTTCTGTTCCATAGCGCGATTTTCATCATACTGCGCAAACAGGGCATCCATCCCACTGACGGTCGCCTGATTTTTGGGGTATTTCGCGAGATTCTCTATCTGCGCTATCAAACCTTTGGCTGTCTGATTCGCCTGATTGGCTCGAGCTTCGTACGCACGCGCGCGGTTCACCAATTCTTGACATACAGCCAGGTAAACCGTCCTGTCGCCGTAAGCGGGGCCAATCGCTGCAATTATCAGCAGGGCAACGAGAGCAAGTATGATGACAGGTGTTTTGGCGTTCATGGATGATCCTCATTAATTTTTATAAATTATACATAGCTTATGGTTATTTTGCAATATATTTTTCATAAAATCAGAATAACATGTTAATACCACGGCTAGTTTCGTGTAAGAACAAGTTTTTGGATCGTTAAAGGACGAACCGATTATGAAACCGAATTGGTCCACGTGACGTTGGAGATTTACTCTACGGCGATATGCGAGTAAATTTGCATCTCGTCTCAGAACTGCACAGATTGACTATTTTTCGACTGCTCATTAATCTAGGTGCGTTGAAATTCGCAAACACCCGAGGAGGCACTTTGGACGATCCCTTCAGAACGATCGAATGGAAAGACGATCACATCCGATTGCTCGATCAGACGCTGTTACCGGCCAAAGAAGAGTACATAACAATTCGCACTGTTGATGAATTGTGCGATGCTATAAAACGATTGGCTGTGAGGGGCGCTCCCGCAATTGGAGTGGCCGCGGCCATGGGCGTCGCCCTGGGGATGCTTTGGGCGCCGGAAGATGATCTTCAGTCCTTCGATAAATCGTTCGAGACGATTTGCAGGCAGATCGGTTGCACCCGACCCACCGCGGTTAATTTGTTTTGGGCCATAGAGAGAATGAAAAAAGTTCGCGAACGGGCAGTGCAACTTGCAATTCCTGCGATGAAAGAACTGCTGATCCAAGAAGCTATATCTATAGAACAAGAAGATCGAAGACGCTGCGAAAGGATCGGGCTGCATGGCAGCGTGCTCCTGAAAGACGGCGAAACCGTGTTGACTCATTGCAATGCCGGTGGGCTGGCGACCGCGGGTTACGGTACTGCTTTAGGAGTTATTAGAGCCGCAGTAGAGCAGGGAAAGAGCCTTCACGTAATCTCGGATGAGACGCGACCTTTAAATCAGGGGGCGCGTATCACCTGCTGGGAAATGCAAAAACTTGGAATTCCAGTGACTTTAATACCCGATAATACTGCCGGAGCCCTAATGCAGCGGGGGGAGATCCAAAAAGTCATTGTAGGCGCAGATCGAATCGCCTCTAATGGAGACGCGGCCAATAAGATCGGAACCTATTCGGTGGCAGTTCTGGCCAAACATCATGGGATACCTTTCTACGTCGCAGCGCCACTTTCCACGATCGACATGTCGATTTTTTCGGGCACGGAAATCCCGATTGAAGAGCGGAACCCTGATGAGGTCACACACATCTGCGGCGTCTGCATCGCGCCTGAGGGCATCAGGGCCAGGAATATAGCATTTGATGTAACTCCGCACAACCTGATACAAGGTATAATAACCGAACACGGGATTGCATCGGAGCCGTACAAAGAATCATTCCAAAGACTATTTTCCCATACTGAAGAGGAAGGCAAGTCATGAAGCCTTTCATGCGAGACCCGTCGACGGGTCGGACGCTCGATGCCATAGAGGTACTGGATTCAGAGTCAGATCGGTCGCTGGGGATAGTAGACGCGATCGGCGCCTTGGAAGCTTTAAGACGGTCCAATTTGACACTAGATACCGATCTGTACGAACTGACCATGGTTGCCGGTTATCGTTTGCTCGGCCGCGGCAAGCGCAAGGCATGTTTCGATTTATACTATCGTCAAAATCCCGATAACGGAGCCTTCTGCGTCTTTGCGGGATTGGACAGTGTCATTGATTACATCAAGAACTTGGGTATTTTCCCGGATGATCTGGAGTATTTAAAAAGCCTAGGAATCTTTTCGCAAGCTGCGCTTGACGCCCTCGCTTCGGGAATTAGTTTTTCCGGCGATGTTTGGGCCGTTCCCGAGGGGACGGTGGTGTTTCCAAATGAGCCTCTCATAAGGGTAGTGGCTCCGATTGCGGAGGCCCAGATCCTTGAGACGACTCTTCTGGCGCTTGTAGGTCATCAGACCCTAATAGCCACAAAGGCGGCCCGGATTTGCATTGCCGCGCGAGGTTCGGAGGTGGTGGACTTTGGAACGCGAAGAGCGCATGGGGTGAAAGCCGCGCTATATGGGGCTAGAGCTGCATACATAGGTGGATGCATGGCGACTTCCAACGTGAGAGCAGGCAAACTGTTCGGCATTCCGCTGAGAGGCACGCATGCGCACAGTTGGGTCGAGAGCTTCGACACCGAGTTGGCCGCATTCCAAAGCTTTGCCGGGGCCTTTCCCGACAATTGCGTGCTGTTGGTGGATACATATGACACGCTCGAGGGAATAAGGCAGGCTATCGAAGTAGCACGGGAAATGTCCGCCTCAGGCAAAAAACTCGCGGGTATAAGGATAGATAGCGGAGACTTGGCCTATCACTCGAAAGCGGCCAGATACATGTTGAATGCAGCAGGGTTTCCGAACGCCAAAATTCTAGCCAGCAGCGATTTGGATGAATGGGTAATAGAGAGCCTTCAGGCGCAAGGAGCCCTTATTGATGTTTGGTGCGTCGGTACACGTTTGATTACGTCATATCAAACGCCTGCCCTTGGAGTGGTATACAAGCTCATGGCAGGTGATCGCGGTGATGGAAAGCTGGTTCCTAAGATCAAAATTTCCGAAAACCCGGCCAAAGTCACAAATCCGGGCATAAAGAAAATTATCAGATTCTACAATGGAGATAATCGGATGATGGGCGACCTGTTGGCGCAGGTGGATGAACCTGTGCCTTGCGACGAGCGAGTTCGAGCGCATCATCCTATGTATGATTACATGAAAAAGGTGTATTGGCCGCCGTACACTGCCGAGGAAATTATGATTCCAATCTTTCAAGGCGGAAAGCAAATCTATAACCCGCCCCCGTTAGAAAAGACCAGAAAACTGGTCGTCCAGCAAATTGAAAGTCTTGAACCGGAGTACAAACGATTCTCAAATCCCCACCTTTATAAAGTTTCTCTCTCCGACAACCTGTATAAGATTAAGCAGCGTCTCCTCAAATATCACCAGCAAAGAAGCGGTTAATTAAGACTTGACAATAATCGGGGCTATGCCCAAATGTAACAGCAGGTTATTCTTACAATAACCTATTGAATTTTTTTACTATCCGGCAGAAACATCATAGCTCCGGTGAGAAAAATCCATACTCCATGGTCTTACGTGAACCGTTTAAGAGCCAGAGAATTGCCGGACCATTTTACGAGGATCATCGGATCCGGAGACTCTTTTCGGAGGTTAGTTTGACTGAAGGACCAAGCAAGATAGTGCAATTTCCTAAATCCAGCGATTCTCAAATAAGTGAAAGGGATAAAAATAAGGCTGTCCAGAGACATTCTCCGTCTGAGCCCGCGGCCCTGAGCGGTGAACACGGAGATACGGAAGTAAAAGGCGAGGAGATCGCCGAAAAAGATCCGTTCAAAGCCGCTAAGAAGGAGGCTGCGGAAAATCGTGACCGGTGGATGCGGGCCGTCGCCGACCTTGAGAACTACAAGAAAAGGACCATCCAGGAACGAAGCTCATTACTCAAGTACAAAAATGAGGACCTGCTCCGAGATCTATTGCCTGTGACCGACAATATTCGACGAGCTGTGGATTTTTGCAATAAAGAAGGCAGATCCGACCCGGTAGTGGAAGGGATATGCATGATTTCCGATATGCTTCAAGATCTTTTGAAAAAGTACGCTGTAACGGAAATCGAGGCATTGGGGCAGCCGTTTGATCCCAATTTTCATGAGGCTATAGCGAAGGTCGCGAGCAAGGATCAACCGCCAAATACCGTAATTGAGGTTATGGAAAAAGGTTACAAGTACCAGGACCGTCTTTTGCGTGCAGCCAAAGTGGTAATCGCTGCCGCCAAGGAACCATAGAAAAGGCAAGAACAGATAACACGAGAATTCGTGAGCAAGTAATTTAAAATTAAATAAACCGTCATAATGACTATGGCGGTCAGGAGGAAACAAATGCCGGGGAAAGTTATAGGAATCGACTTGGGAACAACCAATTCGTGCGTAGCGGTCATTGAAGGGGGCGAACCGGTCGTAATGCCCAATTCCGAAGGTGGGCGTACAACTCCTTCAGTGGTCGCCTTTACGGATTCAGGAGAGAGGCTCGTTGGACAGGTGGCAAAGAGACAGGCTATTACGAATCCTGAGAATACTCTATTCGCGATCAAAAGACTTATTGGCCGTAAGTTCAATTCCCCGGAAGTCCAAGGAGATTTGAAAATCTTGCCCTACAAAATCGTGGAGGGAAAGAATAGCGACGCAGCGGTCCGAGTAAGAGGTAAAGATTATACTCCTGCCGAGATTTCCGCCATGGTGCTGCAGAAAATGAAACAAACAGCGGAAGATCATTTAGGAGAAGAAATTAAGGATGCTGTCGTAACAGTTCCGGCATATTTTAATGATTCCCAACGTCAGGCGACTAAAGATGCAGGCCGTATCGCGGGCCTTAATGTGTTGCGAATCATCAATGAACCGACCGCAGCTTCCCTCGCATACGGACTGGATAAGAAGAAGGACGAGAAAGTCGCTGTCTTCGATTTAGGTGGCGGGACATTCGATATCTCAATTCTTGAACTCGGGGAAGGGGTATTTGAGGTCAAAGCCACCAACGGTGACACTCATTTGGGTGGTGAAGATTTTGATCTGCGTGTCATGGACTATCTGGCCGATGAATTCAGGAAGGAACAAGGGATAGATCTTCGCAACGACAAAATGGCCCTGCAGCGCCTTAAGGAAGCCGCCGAAAAGGCCAAAATCGAGCTAAGTTCCTCTATGGAGACTGATATCAATCTGCCGTTCATCACTGCCGATGCATCCGGTCCGAAGCATTTCACCATGAAACTTAGCCGAGCTAAACTGGAGCAACTGGTGGGCGAGCTCATTGAAAAAACCGCAGGCCCGTGCCGCACCGCTCTAAAAGACGCCGGTCTAACTGCCGCAAACATTGATGAAGTGATCCTTGTCGGTGGTATGACTCGTATGCCCGCTGTGCAGGCAAAGGTGAAGGAGGTATTCGGCAAAGAACCGCACAGAGGCGTGAACCCGGATGAGGTAGTGGCAGTTGGAGCTGCCATTCAGGGCGCGGTCCTCAAGGGTGATGTCAAAGACGTGTTGTTGCTGGATGTAACTCCCTTGTCATTGGGTATTGAGACACTAGGGTCCGTTTTTACCAAGCTCATCGAGAAGAATACCACGATTCCTACTCGGAAAAGCCAGATCTTCTCAACGGCCTCGGACAATCAGCCCTCAGTCTCGATTCACGTCCTGCAAGGGGAACGCCCAATGGCTCACGATAATAAGACCTTGGGACGGTTCGAACTCGTGGGAATTCCTCCTGCGCCTAGAGGAGTGCCTCAAATCGAAGTCACCTTTGACATTGATGCTAACGGGATTGTTCATGTTTCGGCCAAAGATCTCGGAACAGGACGGGAGCAGTCAATCAAGATTACGGCTTCAAGTGGACTTTCGGAAGAAGAAATCCAACGTATGGTACGCGACGCGGAAAGTCACGCTGAGGATGACCGGAAAAAACGCGAATTGATCGAGGCTCGCAATGAAGCGGATTCCATGGTCTACATGACCGAAAAGTCCCTCAAGGAACACGGAGATAAGGTGGACGGATCGGTTAAGAGCGCCATTGAAGCTGCGGTTTCAAAAACTAAAAGCGCAATGGAAGGCTCCGATGCTCAGACGATTAAGTCCGCGGTAGCGGAACTGCAGCAGGCATCACATAAGCTCGCCGAAGCCATGTATCAGCAGGCGGCAGGCGGACCTGGGGCGGGAGCCGGCCCGACAGGTGGCCCAGGTCCTGAGCAGCAAGGTGGCCCTCGACCTGGGGCGAAACCAGATGAAGATGTCGTGGACGCAGACTACAGGGAAGTGAAAT
>JBKQRG010000303.1:0-33443 GCA_052144015.1 Desulfomonilaceae bacterium | reverse complement strand
TCGGTCTCCACAGCCGTCGCAATCCGTGTGATGAGTTCGTCGCTGAATTCCTGTCCAATTACCTGCATGCCCCCTTTTTAGCACCGTCGACAAACAGTGTCCAGCAAAATTGTGGGACATGTTCAGGCGTAGCACTGGTTGTGTCAGCGCTTACGAGGCCATGTATGTGCTCAAAGACGCTATCGAACGTGCCAATAGCCTGAAGGAGGATGACCTGATTGCCGCATTGGAGAAGACGAATTTGGAAGCTGTTCGGGGCACCATTCGCTTTGATGAGAATCATCAAGTTATTTATGGATATGACCCAAAAAACAGCGTGCTGGGTTGTTGGGTCCAATGGCAAAACGGCGAGCGTGTTCAGATCTTTCCCGAGGTGGCTGCTATGGGCGAAGTCAAGCTGCCGCCATGGATTAAACGCTAATTGATTCTGTCATACCAAAGCTTTCGGCTTTGGTAAAATCACGATCACCCGGAGGTCGAGCCCAAATGGAGTCCGTCCTCGTATATGGCGCGATCAACAGCGTCACCTTTGCGCTTACCGCGATAGGATTCAGCCTGGTTTATGGAGTCAGTCGCGTTCCGAATTTTGCCCATGGAGCCATCTATGTCCTTGTGGGTTTTGTGACTTGGTCATTAGTCAACGATCTGAACCTCAATTATGGTCTATCTATTATCATTTCTCTGGCGATCGCCTCACTGATCGGTTTGGCTATTTATCAGTTTGTCCTTATCAGATTGAGAGGGATGCCGACTTCCGAGATAATCGCATCCTTCGCGGTAGGCCTCATCATTTTGGAAGGCCTGCGACTGCAAGGCATCGGCGGGTTCAAAGGCTTTATTGGCCCCAATTATGTGTTGAAACCCTTTCTTGACGGCAAGATCGAAATTTCAGGCGTGTTCGTGGATTATCAGCGCCTGATAGTTGTCGCGACAGGAGTGGCGCTGTCTGTAGTATTATGGCTGTTCACTCATTATACTAAAATGGGCCTATCGTTAAGGGCTATCGCTCAGGATGAACAGGCTGCTCTAATGTTGGGTATAAATTCCGATAGAGCAGGCATGACCGCTATGGCGATAGGATCCGCTCTGGCAGGCCTAGCCGCGGTGACAATTCTTCCGCTGGGCAACATTAGCGCCGAAGCCGGTTACCACGTTCTTATCTATGCGCTAGCCGTTTGCATTATCGGCGGATTGGGCAGCTGGGCGGGGACCATCCTGGCCTCTTTCCTGGTAGGGTTTGCCATGAAGATCAGCACTTTCATGTTCGGAGCAGTCTGGGAATCCGTAGTTCTAATCGGGACAATCATCATAGTCTTGCTGATAAAGCCGTCAGGACTTTTAGGCAAACAGAAACAGCTTGAGGAGCGCGTTTAATGGCCCAAGACGTTCGGAAAAAAAGACTGGACCGGAGTGTGAACGTTCGGAGCACTGGCCTATATGCGCTCAATTCGTACCGGGAAATGCTCTATCTGCTGGCTCCGAGACTATTATTAATCCTAGGTTTATTGGCGCTGCCTCTCTTTTTGGACCATTACTGGCAAAGGGTATTGTGTACAGCCGGGGTGTTCGCGATCCTGGCCCTGAGCTTCGATTTCCTGGCGGAATACGTGGGGTTAGTGTGTCTTGGCGGAGCGCTGTTTATCGGATTTGGAGGATACGGAGCCGGCCTGCTCAACTCAGAATTCGGGCTACCTCCCTGGGCCTCGATTCCGCTGGCGTCTGTCATAGGTGCATGCGTGAGTACAATAGTGATTATGCCATGCCTCAGACTACGAGGAATCTACTTCGCGATTATCACATTCATGCTGCCCCTGTTCGCCCGCAATGTGATCGTGGCATTGGGACTTTTCGGGAGCACCGAGGGAATCACAGGGCTGGACACCTTGCCTAACACATGGGTGGAGCAGTATGTCATCCTTATCGGCGTCCTGATTCTCTTATTTGCGCTGAGGCGATTTGTTACTGAGGATGTCGGTCTGATAATGATGGGCATCAAAGATAATGACCAAGCTGTGTTGGCTTCAGGAATCAGCATATTTCGATATCGTGTTTTGGCAGTCTTTATTGCAGCTCTCATCGGCTGTTTTGCAGGGGCCTATTTGTCGCACCTTTACGGATGGCTGGGACTGTCCCTGTTTGCCATGGATTTTTCCATTCTGCCCATAGCCGCCACGGTGATGGGAGGAATGGGAACATTGGTAGGCCCGGTGATCGGAGCTTTCATGCTTTCGCCACTGTCCGAGGCATTAAGAGGGATGGGACAATTACGGGTGGTTCTTTACTGTTTCATCCTTCTGATCTTTATCCTGTACAAACCAGAGGGCCTGATGAATTTCCTGGAACGCAAGTATCATCAGTTTGAGCGAGTGGAAAAGGTTTGATCATGACGGATTTGACACTGCTCGATGTCAGAAACGTGAGCAAATCGTTCGGAGGAGTCCACGCTGTGCGGGATGTGAGCTTCACGCTCAGTAAAGGGGACGTCCTAGGGGTGATCGGCCCAAATGGAGCTGGTAAAACAACTTTGGTCAATCTCCTCACGGGATTTATCAAACCGGACACTGGAAAGATCATTTACAACGGCAAGAATATTGCCGGGATGGCGCCGAATAAAGTCGCAAATTTAGGTTTGGCGCGGACCTTCCAAGTGATGAGACCTCTTCACAGTCTGCCGACGTACAAAAACCTCATCGTCCCTCTGAACTCGCCGCGCATCAAAAAAGCGGCTGCCGGAAAGCTTGGAGATTTGGATTCAGTGGCTATTGATATTCTGGAGGAAATCGGATTTGAACGTGACGCTCGGGTGCCGTATAAGATCGCGGGTTCGCTTCCACTGGGTTATCAGAAGAGGCTCGAACTTGCACGATGTATCGCGCTCAGGCCTGAAATAATCCTGTGCGACGAAGTTTTTTCCGGACTGAGCATGTCCGAAATCAGCAGTATGATTCCGTTGGTGGAAAAATTTGTCATGGAGGGCATGACGCTGATCATGGTTGAGCACCGATTGCGGGAACTGTTCCGGGTAGCTAACAAAGTCCTGGTTATGAATTTCGGAGAAAAAATAGCCGAAGGCCCGCCCCTCAATGTCATGAAACAGGATAATGTCAAAGCCGCATACATTGGTGGAGAGAGGTCCAAATGAACCTCCTGGAAATGAAAAACCTGATGGTTTTCTACGAAAATGCGATTGGAGTGAACAATATTAGTATCCAGTGCGGTAGGCGAGAAATAACAGGCGTTTTCGGATCCAACAGCGCGGGTAAGACCACCCTGATGTTTACGGTTTCAGGGATCATTCTAGATACTGCAAGAAAAGAAAAAATGAGAGGCGGCATACGAATCACTGTCCTTGGTGAAGTTTTTTTCGATGGACAGAATGTAACCACCACGGAGCCAAGCGAAAGGGCGCGCAAAGGACTTGTTCTTTGCCCGGAAAGAAGAAGGATCTTTAAAGAAAGCTCGGTAATCGAAAATCTGAGGATCGGCGGAATAATCGCCAATAAGAACCAAGCTAAGAAGACTCTTGACTACGTTTTTACCGTATTCCCCGCACTGATCAAGCTCCGAAACAGGGAAGCCGGCTTTCTCAGCGGAGGAGAACAGCAGATGTTGGCTATCGGCCGTGCCTTAATGGCGCAACCCAAGTTCTTGTTGCTCGACGAACCATTGCTTGGGCTGAGTCCGGCCATGGAGGAAATGTTGGTCGATGCCATAAAAGATATCAACCGCGAAATGGGACTCAGTATCATGATTGCCGAGCAATATGCTCGACCGATATTCCCGATAATCACTTATGGGTATGTGCTCGAAAATGGCGGTGTGGTCGTAGAGGGAACAGCCGAAGAATTGATGGCTAACGAAGACGTAAAATCAGCATATTTCGGCATGTCCGATGAATAAGGTGGGTTGAAGAGTACCGAGGAGGCCCTGTTGCAAAAGGGGCTCTCCGGATCCCTCCAAAAACTTCTATAATTTGCAGTCCTCTCCTGGAGAGACAAGAACTGTGGCTAATTTCTTGGTGACCCCAACGAGTCGGCCCGTTCACTAGCTAGGAGTGGGATACTGATGGCTGAAAGCGTTTGGCAATACTGGGAGTTTTGAAGGGGATGCCGGGAGAAATCCCGCCCAGAACGCGGGACAAAAAGTTTCCCTCAGCCTGCCTTTGAATTATTCTCATATTTTGCAATCAATCTTGAGGTACTGAAGATGGTTGAGGGTACAGGACAGGTTATTGAAGGTTTTTATCGGGCTTGTGAAAAATTCCCACATAATAAGGCCATAATCTATTTAGGCCGGGAATTCACCTACCTGGAGCTCAAACAGCTTATACAGAGGTTCGCCACAGCCTTGTATGATCTTGGACTTCGCCAGGACGACAAGATGATGCTTTATATTCCGAACACGCCTCAATTCGTCATAGCGTATTTGGGAGCACAGCTAATCGGCGCGGTCCCGGTCCCAGTCTCTCCTATATATACGCCGACTGAGATGCGGTATCTAATCAAAGATTGCGGTGCGAAGACAGTCCTCTGCATGGATACCAATTTCAGATATATAAAGGAGATTTTTCAGGAAACAGGTCTCGAAAGAATTATTGTCACGACCTATGTTGAAATGCTGCCTTTGCACAAGAAGGTCTTCGGTTTTCTCCTGGATAAGGTTCCTACTGGCGCCATTGAACCAGGCCCTGATGTTTATTGGTTCGGAAAGCTGCTGAAGCAGTACCCGCCTAATCCGCCAAAGATTGACCTCGATCCGGACAAGCAACTCTCTTACATCTTATATACGGGCGGCACCACAGGATTTCCGAAAGGATGTATCGCGAGTCATACCGGTATGGTCTCTTTTATTAAGGAAATCAGGGAAGTCGGAGCAAAGCATGTTCGGCAAGGCCAGGATAATTTAATCATGGTTAATCCGTTGTTTCACCAATTGGCCCAGGGAATGATCCTCGGGATGATTCTTTACAACGGCAATACCGCTGTTCTGATGCCCATTCCGGAGGTCGATTCAATACTGGATTCGATCCAAAGGTACAAAGTCACACTCTTTCTAGGTGCTCCTACGCTCTATAGGATGATTCTCGAAAACGACCGCTTGGATTTGTTTGACCTGAGTTCTTTACGATTCTGCTGGAGCGGAGGCGATGTGCTCCCGGTAGAGATCTTCAATCGCTGGAAAAAACTTTTTCATCAACCAATTTACCAAGTTTACGGCGCTACGGAAGTCGGTTTCACCGCGATGAGTCCGCTTGACAGGGAACCATCCCCATCGAGAGTGGGAATGCCATTCCCCTCAAGAAAAACTATGGTCGTAGATCCCGAGACCTTGGAACCGGTGTCCCTCGGGGAACCTGGCGAGCTGCTGGTGACCTCGGGTTTCATCTCTAAAGAATATTGGAATAAACCCGAAGAGACTGCCAAGGCTTACGTAAAAATAGACGGCGAAGTGTGGTACCGTATGAACGATTTTGTAAGGTTAGAGGAAAATGGCGAGTTATCATATGTGGACCGACAGGCCGACGTCATCAAACACAAGGGATTCCGGGTTTCTTGTTCGGAAATAGAGGCTGTCTTGCAGGACCATGCAGCAGTGATCGGCTCATGTGTTGTTGGAGTACCTGATCCGAAGCTCGGTGAACGCATCAAAGCGATTGTCGTATTAAAAGAAGACGCTCGGGGAGTGAGCGGGACTGAATTGGTCCGCTGGTGCCGAGATAGATTGGCCGCGTATAAGGTCCCACAATACATAGAATTTCGAGACATGCTCCCGAAATCAAAAGTCGGCAAGCTCCTCAGAAGAGAAATCAGAGACGAGGAAAGGAGAAAAATAGCGCAGAAGAAGGGATAAGATAAGTAAGACTTCCAAGCGAAAACTCTTTTGCAAAAGAGTTTTCCCCCCAGAACCGCCATTTCGAAAGAATATTATATGGCTGCGGTATCAACCGCTGGCGAGTCGCCCCTGCAGCAGCCTGGTTATTCTCGGCATTCCGCTCCCGAAATTCCAAAGCAATTTTGAACTCATTCGATCCAGTGAGCGCGGGCACGTCCATAAGTGACAGCAATATAGGAGGCGGTGAATCCCGCGAATCAACGGCTTGGTCGCGGTTGGCAGTGCCCCACTGGCTCTTCGGCCCACATGCGGAAAAGGCTTTTAGCAGGGCACCTGGTAAGGGTTTGAATTAGGGCGAGAGAAACTCCATCCAGCAGGAGCTTCTCTCGACATAACGTACCCTGAATTCCAGGTCTAGCGGCACATGGGAGTAGCTTCCACCATGTAGGTCTGCGGAAGCATTACGGGCCGGCAAACAGGCCTATATACTACTCTGTAGTCCGGTATTGTTTTATAGTCGTAGTAAATATAAGGAACTTTCTGATCCACAATTTCGCAAAAGGGTTGGGGGCAGCATCTGGTGCATGGGTCAAGTCCACAAGGTTGCCCTGTAGGAAACCCTCTTAGCATGACTCTTTGCGTTTTATAGCCCACCATCTGTACCGGGACAGTCTTGGTACACGGCAGGACTTCCGCTACTAGCTCGGTTTTCATGCAGGGGACCATTCTGGTCACGAGTGTACGTTCCGGACATTTGGGAGGAGGACAGTTCGGGGGTGGACATGCATAACGGCCCATAGATTGGGCCGATCCGTATAAAATTGCTGTGATAAAAAACAATGACGCTATAACAACAACCACAACCCTTGACATTACGAACCTCACTTAAAGAAGTTACTTAGCGTCCAATTGGACATTTAACAGTTAAATTATAGCATGTTGATAAGAATTTCTCAATATTAAATCAACATTAAATTAAACAATAAACTGAACGTGTATTGATCGGGATTGCGAGGTGAAATCTCGTCGACTGCACAGCAGAAGTGCTTGTGCATGGAGGCAGGGGCGCGGCCGACAGCGTCTCAGAATTTTGGCCTGGCGAGTTTCTGGTTAATGCTCCTGATTATACGACCCTTGACGATGGCCTCACGCGTACAAACGAAAAGCCTGACGACAGGACATCGGAAGCCGTCAGGCTTCTCCGATATGGAAAGTATGGTGATAAAATTTGCCCCCTTATTAGCACAAGAAACCCGAATAGCAAGAAAAAAACGCCGCAAATGTGAACAATTCAGTTACCCGAGGATAGGCAATGGCGCGCTGGCAATCCTAACGATATATTTCCTTGCAGTAATTCACTCCCGCGATAGCGTCCTTCGCACAAAAATCAGCCCCTGTAAATTCTCTCACTTGCTCGTTGCAAGGGGCTCCCCCTATGATCACCTTCACTCGATCGCGAAGTCCCGCTCTTTCAATCTCTTCGATGACCGATTTCATTTCCGGATATGTGAAATTTAGCAGAGCGCTCAACCCAAGCACTTTTGCTCCAGTTTGTTTTATTGCTTCCACGAATTTTTCTGCCGGAACGTCTACCCCCAAATCAAGGACGTCGAACCCTGATCCGTTTAATAACGTGATTACAATATTCTTTCCAATATCATGAATATCCCCTTTGACGGTTCCGATGACCACTTTCCCTGAGGATTGGCCTGCTTCCACTTTGCGCAGTAGGGGCTCCAATTTTTTCATCACTTCTTTGAGGATTTCACCTGAGAAGATGAGTTGGCTTATGAAGTACTCCCCGGAAGAAAAAAATTCTCCGATATTTAGCATGCCTTCATTCAATTCGGAAATGATTCTGAGGACATCTTCCCCTTCGTTTACCTTCTGATCCACAAGTTCGCATACTCTGTCGTGTCTTCTCAGACGCAACAGTCGAGTGTCTGGTTAGCGCTTTGCGTTCATTTAAGTTTCGTGTTTTCATCACGAGTTCGCTTTGGATTTGCGCCTGTTTATCAAAGTCACGTCTCGTCATAGCGACTGCCCTATTCCGTTCTCAGGAATTGTTTGAAGCTCATTGCTCTATCCTATCAGTCTTGATCGTAGAATTTTCCCGACGTTGAAGGATCTGCCTGATACTCTGTGCCAGCAGGTATAGAAAACCCAGCAATACCAAGACTCGGGCAAAGGCTAAATGGTCATATGGCCCCCCGGCTCCGATTTGAGCAATAACGAGGTAGCCCATGGTCACTGTGCCGATCGAACAGAGAGCCGCCTTCAAAATCGGATTTAGAAACTTATCTCCCGCCATCGAATTCTCCAACATATTCTTCCGTTCTCGGTTGTATAAAACTCTTTTGCAAACACGATTCGCGTGATTCTTCAGAAGAAGACTTGAGCTTCACCAGATCGAATGGAGGCCTTCGAATCTGTTCAACTGTTTTTAGCACACAGTGATCAAATCTATTATAAGGTTAATCTGCGGGCACGAAGCTCTCGTTTCCTCGAATTGGTCAAGGGTTTGATTGATTTTATCATGAAACACTGGTATATTATGCACCAACTAAAAGCGACGGATCAATGTGTAGTTTCATTAACATACTTTGATCCCGCAGTATGGTTCCGATGGAAACCGCTGGAATTATTGTTTTGTATTGATCAGCATACATTACTCGCTAGTCGGATTTTGAATTCTGAAAACAAACGGCTTTTTAGGCCGATCAGGTGATATGGCGATTGGTAACCGAGTCCAAATCCAATGGATTCAACGGAAGTGTAACGAATATAAGTCTTCCTGATTTGATTCAGTTGTTATGTATCGGCCGAAGTACTTGCCGGATGCAAATCAGGGCCGGAAAGCAGAGGGGGATGATATACTTCCGTGATGGGGAGATAATTCATGCGGAAACCGGTGACCTAGGAGGTGAGGAAGCTTTTTACGAAATTCTCTCATGGGAAATAGGCGTGTTTGATGGAGATCGAGTCCAGGCAGAGAAAGAGACGATCCATGAGAACTGGGATTTTCTACTGATGGAGAGCGTGCGAAGACGTGAAAAGGCTCGTGGTCTTTGACTGACCAATTTTAGCGCATACAGTTCGAAGGTCATTCAATGTGGAATCTAAAGGAAAGATTATTTTATTCGGCCTAGAATCAAGTAGCTAATTCCTTAAATCGCTCTCGAATAAAATTTTTTACTCGAATGGCTCAGGTGTGGAAATGGCGGATTTGGTTCTGACGAAGCAATCTCTTGACCGTATTGATTCTATACTAGCTAGCCTGCTGGCTCGAAGTGCTGCGCATACCGTCCTTCTGGTTGATAAGGCTGGACAATTAATAAGTTTTCAGGGCGCTATGAATGAAGAGAAAGTCGCGTCATTGGCGGCTTTAACTGCTGCCAATTACGGCGCAACTACAGCCATTGCCCGGCTGTTCGGAGAAGAAGAATTCTCATTATTGTTCCATAAGGGAAATGCGGAAAATATTCATTTTTCGAATGTCGGCGAAGAATGCCTAATGGTGACGATCTTCAGCAATAATACTCATTTGGGATTGGTTCGTCTCGAAGTAAGAAAAACAGTTGCAATGATAGAAGCTATGTTTGCGGAAAATTTAAGGCAGTGGTTTAACACTTAGTTTAGAGTTTGGCACCTTTAGGATTCGTCTATGGCCATAATTAGCTTTAGATCTGATGAGATTCACTGCAAGGTTGTTTATTACGGTCCGGGAAGAGGAGGTAAGACTACTAATCTCATAAGCATACATAAGGCACTTGGAGAGCAGGTTCGTGGAGAGCTTTTGTCTATAGACACCGCGGGAGACCGAACGCTTTTTTTTGATTTCTTGCCCATGGATTTAGGCTACATCGGAAAATTTCGGATTAAAATCTCACTCTACACCGTCCCTGGGCAAGTGCGGTATAATGATACTAGAAAGTTGGTTCTAAAAGGAGTCGATGGGATCGTGTTCGTCGCTGATTCTCTTGAAGCCAGAAGAGTAAATAATGTAGAGAGTTTACAAAATCTCCAAGAAAACCTGGCGGAACAAGCAAAATCAATTGGTTCCCTGCCGCTCGTTTTTCAGTACAATAAGAGGGATCTGGAAGACAGCAAAGTTGCGGTGCTGCCGGCAACAGAGTTGCAAAAAGATCTCAATCCTCAAGGCCGCTTTCCTGCATTTCCGGCAAGTGCTCTTAGAGGAGATGGGGTCAAGGAAACTTTTAAGAAAATCTGCATGATGACCGTTATCGATGTGAGCTCGCGATTGCTAAAAGATAAGGGCGTCAGCATAGCCCATTGATCAACCCCCAATAATTCTGGAGACCGCCTGTGGCGGAAGAGCCAAAACATAAAACACCAACGGAACTCGGCGAGGCAGTCGGTAGAAAAATAGAGGAACTGTTTGGTGACCTCTTAGGTGGGGATTCTGTAGAAAATCCTGGCCACTCGATAGCGGCTGCGCCCGTAACTACTTCCGTTCAAGATAATTTGAACCCTACGCAGCCTAGTGTCAACTTGGTAATGCACGATAAGGTTTCTCAACCAGCTACTCCGAGCAAAAAGACAGCGCCTATTAGTACCGTACTCAAACCATCGAACACTGCCAATAGACCCTCAGGCGTTTCCGCTTCAGGGCATCTACAGGGGGGCGAAGTGTCCTTTGATAAAATCGTCGAAAGGATTGAGGTGCTGATCCTAAGCGTGGAATGGGAAGTTAGTGCGGAAGGAAGCTCGGAATTGATTGAACAATTCAGAAGTTTGAGTCAGTATTTCCCGTCAAACGAGAGGGCCCGTACCGTATTGGCCATGAATAGTCGTGTGCTGCGGCGATTCAGCGGTTCTGAGGTTTCTCCCCATCCGTTGTTTGTTAAATTACTTGAAGACAGCCTGGCCGTATTGAAATTAATGCATGTTTCCCCAGGGGACAAAAACGCCGAAAAAGCACTCGCGGTGTTGAATGATATTTATAAGAAAATCATGGCGTCCCCTTTACCGGAGCCTGCAGTTGATAAAGACAAGGCGGGGACAGGTCAAAGAAGCTCGGCAGTAGAACATGATGCAATTCTTAAAAAAGTGGGTACCACTATCCAATCTCTTGAAGAGGTAACTCGCCGTCTATCCAGGATCGGTGGGGCGTTGGCGCAGGGATCCGGAATTTCGGGCTCAGAAACCGCGCGCAGGCTTGGAACGCTCGAGAATTTGGTGTCCCAGCAGGTCGGGCAACTCTCATTACTCCATCAAGAGTTAACCCAAGTTGGACCAGCCGATGAGCTTCAGCCAAAATCAGGAGGACTGCCCGCAAACTCAGCTCCGGATGGCTTATTGATAGTGTTGTGGGCAGGCACACCACTGGCCATCTCATCCTCAATCGTTGCGGCGCTATATCCATTGACAAGGGTTCAGGCTGAACAATTTAAGGACAAACAATCCATTACTCTCGGATCAAAGGTCTTGCAAAAACTTCCTCTAAGGAGGCCCCCGGAGACTAAAGAGCAGCCCGCGGTCATTCCAGCTTGGCTCGTCCATATCAACTGGCGGCAAAAGGACAGTTTTCTGCTTGTGGACCGCTCACTAGGTTTTCGCCGAATACCGGACGGCACAAATATTGCCGTTCAAACGAGAATAAAATTCGGACCTGTTTCTTATTCTATATTGAGCGAATCGACGTTACGGTAATCCAAGCGAGAATGTCGTTTATATCCTGTTAAGCGGTTGCTATGCTTTGCAGCAAAATCCAAATGTTCAGTTAATAAGACACATCTAAGTCGATTCATTTCGCGCACTGAAATGACATAGAAAGCGGATGAAAGATACTACAATCCAAAACCGGGCGCCTTCAGGTGATCGCAAGCCCTCCTTTAAACCTGTGATTTTCGGTAATTATTGTCTCATAGATCGTGTGTCGCAGGGCGGAATGTCTGATGTATACCTTGCAAAGACTTCCGGTCTAGGCGGTTACCAAAAGCCGCTTATTATTAAAAAGCTTTTGCCTAGGTATTCCACTAAAGCGCGTTACGTCAAGAGATTTATAAACGAAGCCAAGACTCTGGCTCGTCTGAGTCATTCTAACATAGTGCAAGTTTTTGATATCGGCCAGATGGATGGGGATTATTATATTGCAATGGAATACATTGAGGGGCGGAATGCAGCCTATATTCTGGCAAAAGCAAGGCGAACGGCTCAACCTCTCTCAATAGAATTCGTTCTATATGTCGCGCTGGGAGTGGCGCAAGGTTTAGCTTACGCTCACCGAAAAAAGGGCATTGACGGCGCCAACCTGATGCTGGTTCATCAGGATGTAAACTCTTTTAATGTAATGATTTCCTATGAGGCTGAAATAAAATTAATTGATTTCGGAATCGCCAGGGTTTTCCTGAATCGAAATCCAATTGAAGGTTTTCCTGTGGCGGGCAAGCTCCTGTACTTTTCCCCCGAACAGCTGCAGAACAAATCCATTGATAGACGAGTTGATATTTATGGAATCGGTATCCTCCTGTACGAGCTTGTAACTCGAGAGAGGTTAATTGAACATCAAGACACTGTTGGGCAGACGGTCAGGACAATTCTCGAAATGGATATACGAGAGAAGGTCCAGAAACATCAAATGATCCCTTCCGAACTCAAGCCCATTTTGATCAAAGCAATGGCTTTTAATCCCGAGGACAGATATCCATGGATGGAAGATTTTATTAGTGATCTCCGCGATGTGGTGAAAGAATACAAACTTGATTTAAATCCCTCTGATTTCGCGAATTACATGAATAGCCAGTTTCGGCGCGAAATAATATTGGACACCCGTCGTATGAGGAAATTGCTCACATATAAGCCATCTGAGCGCGAATTACGGCCGGCAATTCGCGATTCAGAAGAAGCAACTACGGTAATTAGCCTGGAGTCGCTTTCCATACGCAAACTTCTAGACAGCGCTTTATCAGGGGAAGGATTGGTAAGTCATGCGACGGATTCGGACGACCTGGTTTTGGAGACTGTCGCATTTTCCGCGGGGTCTACTATTTATCTCAAAGGAGATCCAGCCAAGTACGTTTACATAATCCAAAAAGGCCAAGTCAGGATTTGGCTCCACGTCGGTCAATCTCGGAAAACTCTCGCGTTACCCGGGGCTGGCGACTTTTTTGGCGAAGGACTTCTCTTAGGTGATAATTTAAGGACCGAGTCCGCTGAAGCCGAAGAGGATTGCGTCTTGATTCCCATGGATCAGAAAACTTTTGAAAAGCTTATTGGTGACAAGACGGCCGTGGGTATAGTACTGAATATCTTATCTAGACTTGGGGAAGCTAAATCCATCATTGAAAGCGATTTGCTCGGAGACTCCCTCTCAAGACTTATCTACGGGCTCTTATTTTTTCATCGCCGGTTATCCGTGAGGAATGGCAAGGACATCGATTTAGGTGAATTAACCGATTTGTTGCAGCTGGAAGATAAGGATCAAATAATGAAGTACTTGACAAAATTGGAGGAAGTTGGAATCGTACAGATCAGCGACAATATCGCGCGTATTACTGATCCCCAAAAATTGGAAAATATTCTCAAAGCGCTCTCAGGTAGGGGAAAACTGATATTGAAGGTGTGATTGGTCCGGCATAGCCGTATCCCAGACAATTACTGCGCCTGAAGAGACTGCCCAGAATTCGCAGCAATGATCAAAGTAACTGGTAGTCCTCGCCACTAATCGTTTCTTCAAGAGAAATGCCTAGTTCTAACAATGCCCTTATAACCATCTTGATGATTATTACAGTAGTTCCGGCTCCCTCTTTCGGTGGCGGGATCCTGCATACTTTCTCCCCTGCTTTAAAGGACGAGGCGTTTGCAGTGGCGCGCCCCACTGTTCTCTCGTCTAAAACTCTCGTGACAGTTTCTGAATCTTTCATCGAGTACAGCATCGAGCAAATGTTCTTTAACGACAATGACTTGCCTCTGGAGGCGGTTTATTTATACCCACTGGACGGACCCTCCGGATCCTCGAAACTAGAGGTCCGTGTGGATGGCGCCTCTACTAAGGGAAAAGTAATAGTCGCGGACGAATTTTTCCCTATTTTAAAAGGCTGGATTGAAGCAACGAGAGACCCGACTCTCCTTGAATTGGCAGATAGAGACATCTTGATGATTAGCTCAATCCATTTGAAACCACGGCAACAAAAATCGTTTCACGTGCAGTTAAAAGTCCCAATTTCTATCGAGAATGAGGAACTTAATTTGTTCCTTTCTTTGGCAGGTGAGCGTTACTCTCTGGCTCCCGTTGGAATTCTTGAAATCATAGTTCGTTCAAAAATGGCTCGACAAATCCGAACAGTGTTTTCCCCCACTCATCATATTACTACATTGAGAGAGGCAGCCCATCGCTGTATCGTGACGGTCAGGAGTACGCAAAGCCCTGTTCGAAGTGATTTTCGGCTGTTGTTGACCTATTCCCGCAATGATCTGGATTTCAAAGTATTCACTCACCGATCTGCAAATCAAAAGGGGTATTTCGCTCTCTTCATTGAACCGCCCCTAACAGGACGCGAAATGGAAAATCAGCAGAGCGATATAGTTTTCGTTTTGGACCGATCAGGTAGCATCAAACCCGAAAATCTCGGGGTTGCAAAACAGGCCATGATTGTAGGACTGGAGAACCTTCGTGGCGGTGATCGGTTCAACGTAATCGCCATAGGCTCCCATATCGAAAAACTGGCAAATCGCCTTATTCCCGTCACCAGCGATAACATAATAGAGGCCGTTCGCTACGTGAACGCAGCGGAAAGTGAAGGTGGTACGGATTTTTACAATGGTGTTATGAGTGCGTTGGAGCAGTTTACATCACGCAAACGAACTGGAATCATAATACTTGCAGGTGACGGCCGGGCTACGGTTGGGTTTACTGAACCGGAAATCATCCTTCAAGACACAATAAGTAATAATCGGTTTAAAACAAGGATTTATATACTGGCTCTGGGAGAAGAAGCTGATGTCGCCTTCTTAGACAAAATTGCAATTTCCAGCAAAGGCGGCTTGTCCCATTTTTCGGGCAAAATTGATTTTTCTCAGATTGCACAAGAATTTTTCGCGAATATCTCTCCTGCACGAATTTCTGAATTAACGCCCATGTTCTCGAATCTAAAAATTGAAGACATCCTGCCGGACAGGATTCCGGATTTGCGACAAGAAGGAACTATCCTATTCGGAAAATACCTGGACAAAGGTGACGTTTTCTCGACAGTTCGCCTCAACGGCAAAATAGGCGGACGAGTGAGAACAACAACCCAAAACTGCTTTTTCCCTCGAGAAATTGCGTCAAATTTTTACATCCCGCGGCTTTGGGCGATGAGACGAGTTGCCGCGTTATGGGAAAAGGGAACACTGAAAAATCGTGAAGCGAAAACGAGCGAACAATTAACTGCCCTGGTAAACGAGTATGGGTTTATGTTGGCCTTGGCCACTCCTCCAGGAATTGTTCCGGTTGCCCCTAAGGTCCATCAGGAAAGCTCCGGAGAACTGCTATGGCGATTCAAAACCTCGAATGTGGCAATGGATGTTCAATCCGATTTAGTCAAAAGTGTGAATGGGAAAATTTTCCGTTTTGAAAAAAGCGCGTGGGTCGATACTCTGTATCTGGGTTCCATGCCGGTCCAGACAGTCCCTTTTTTGAGTAATGAATATTTTTCTCTCGTGAAAGCAGATCCTAAACTGGGTGAAATTTTTTCATTAGGGCCCGAATTAATCGTGGTGCGTGATCAAACAGCAATTAAGGTAGTTTCTGAGCCCAAAAAATGAAAAGAGATATTCATTACTTGCTGAATCCTACAAAATCATTAGGCGAGCACGATTATACGACTGGACTTCTCATAATTAACCCGAGAGCTTGCCGCGCTGACTGCGCCAAAGCCGGTTCTTCTCTCTCCAGAGATGTGATTTGACGCAAATGATCTGCGGTACGCAAAATAAGCATGGCCAAATCACCCTCATCTGCTTCGACATTGTCCGTCAACTCCTCCCAATCGATATCTTGACACCATAAGAAAACAGCGACGGCCGGCCAGAACATTGTCACAGGAACTTCAAAACCTCTGGAAATCATAAGTTGCATCAATGGCTTAAGGCGCTTCAGTACCCTTCTGAATTTCTTCCAAAGTGGTCGAACGCGCACCCATAGCTCTTTACTTATAAAACTCTCCTTGTCTTTGTCCATTACGAACGGTGCTACTAATGCCGCTAATTCTGTAGGATTCAATTGATTGAACTCCCCGGATCTTATCAGTTCGGCTATTAATAAGGGGTGGTCTAGTCTCAGCTTGGCTGCCCATTGGCCATCATACGTAGGAACTGCACTTTCGTCTAAATAGCCTACTTCAATCAGCAAGTCCAAATGGTGACCAAATTCCTGAACAAGTCTCTTTGTTTCTCTTGCCGCCCGGCGACGATTTTCATGAAATGCGGCGAACGACAGTCCAAGGAGTCTGGTTACTCCAGCCCGATCATACGAGAGCAGCAGATTCAGCACCATAGAAAAATTTACCGCAATTCTTGACTGCAATGGTTCCGGCGGAGATAGCAGGAGTTCATTTAACAGAGTAAGGTCCAAGAATTTTCCCGGGACTGCCAAGGTGAAACCGGCATTATCCATTCCTCTCCGACCTGCCCGGCCAGTCATCTGATGCAGATCAGTCGCTGTCATATCAACGAAGCTGCGTCCATTGAACCGGTCACTCTGTAAAATTACTACCGTGCGGGCCGGGAAATTGACCCCGGCAGCAACAGTTGACGTGGAAAAAATGACCTCCAAATATCCCTGAACCATCATTTTTTCTATTAATAGGCGCCAACCCGGCAACTGCCCTGCGTGATGCGAGCCGGCGCGAGTAGACAATATACGACTCAATTGCCGCTGATTTCGTAACTCCGGATATTCCCCCAGTTGGGCATTTACTGCTTCTTCAAAGCCGTCCTCGTAAGGCGCAAGGGGTGAGGGCAACAGAGCGTTCAGTGCTTTGTCACAGTCCGATCTGGATTTGAGAAACACTATTGCAGGTAAAAGATTGGAGTGCCGCAGTGTCTCCACAATATGATTAACGTCAGGAGTATCTGTTCCGGCTGCCTTCTTTCGATTTTTTTGTGCCCTGACATAAGATGCTACCGCCGGATGTAGCCGTTTGCCCAAAAAAAAGGGGAGCACATGACCATCCGGGGCTCTAAACAGGACATACAATGGCACCGGCCTGGTGCCTGAATAGACTACACTGCACGGGGTTCCTCTGATATGTGTGAGCCACGCGGCAACCGTAGCTACATTGGAAATTGTCGCGGACAAAAGGAGAAGTCGCACACGGGCCGGTAAGTAGATTAAGACTTCTTCCCAAACGACCCCTCTGTCCGGATCCCCGAGATAATGAGCTTCGTCAAGAATTACTAAATCTAAATCAAGATCGATACCGCCCTGCATGGAGTCGTAAAGTTGGTTGCGGAGGATTTCGGTCGTACCCACAATAACGGGTGCATCTACATTCTCCTTTCGATCCCCGGTAAGAATTCCAACCCGCTCAGGGCCCAGTATTTGGCCGAATTCCTCATACTTAGCGTTTGAAAGAGCCTTCAGAGGAGTGGCGTACCAGATGCCGCAGCCGCGGGCAACGTATTCCTTTGTGGCTTCCAAAGCAATCCAGGTTTTCCCGGATCCTGTAGGGGCGCTCACCAGGACATCCTCTTTCAAGACCTTTTCCAGTGATTCTATTTGAAAGGGGTCCGGAACAAACGGAGTCGGTTCAGGTGTCCCTATTTGAGAAAGGAGGGGCAAGGCGTCTTTGCTAATTCGAGGGGCCCGCGACTCCACTGACTCGGTTTCACGGAACCTCTTTTTGCCATAGCCGTATCGACGGCTCTTTAAAGAAAATTGTTTTCTAGTGGGTTTAAACGGTCGCATTCCTCTTTGAGAGATTATGCTCGATTCAAGGTTCTGGCAAGCCCTGATTGTTGCCAATCGATGCAAACGGAAGGAAGGTTTTTTAAAATGAGTGGTTTAACAACATCCTAATGATGATCTAATAAAGAATTCATAAATTTAATGGAAAGTTGCTAGGTATGGTTCAGCATTCGTCAAAGAATCTAAAATTCTGATTCAGAATCGGAATCGGCTGAAAATTCTTTTCTTACGTACAGGCACTCCCTGCCGAAGCCAATGGCATAGGCACGGTTTTATCATTTGAAAAGCGATGTCAAGGAACGAAATAACAGGAGCATGATCCTTGACTTTTAATCATTTCGGTGCAAAAGCGTTTTGAGGGATAACTGCATATTTTTTTCTTAAAAACGGTCGGCGGATACCATCCATTGCAGCAGCGAAACATTATGGCCAAAGAACGAATTTTGGTAGTGGACGACGAGGAAGATATTCTCGAACTCGTCTCGTACAATCTCGTGAAGGACGGTTATCAAGTGATGACCGCTGCTTCCGGAGAAGCAGCCCTTGCCAAGGCTCGGCAAGAACAACCTGATCTCATATTGCTCGATCTGATGCTACCGGGCATGGATGGACTAGATGTTTATCGGGAGTTAAGGAAAAAAGACGAGACGAATCAAATTCCTATAATAATGGTCACAGCCAAAACTGAAGATACTGATATAATTACAGGGCTTGAACTCGGCTCTGACGACTATATTACCAAACCTTTCAGCCCAAGGGTTTTATTAGCACGCGTTAAAGCAGTTCTGCGCAGAAATAAATATGAAGAGCCCGAAGAGACACGAATTTTGAAAATCCACGATCTCGTTATAGATTCTGCTCGCCATGAGGTTTTAGTCAAGGGTGAACCTAAAGCGCTCACCGCAAGTGAATTCAAAATACTCTATTTTCTAGCGCGGAGACCAGGCTGGGTTTTTACTCGGGATCAGATAATTAGCTCTATTAGAGGTGACGACTACCCGGTTACGGATCGTTCAGTGGACGTGCAAATAGTAGGATTGAGAAAGAAACTCGGAGAATCCGGTGCCTATATTCAAACCGTAAGAGGGGTCGGGTATAGGTTTAAGGAATGATTTATGCCAAAAGGCCCAAAGCTGCTGTGGCGCCTCTACTTTCCATATTTCATAACAACCTTCTTATGTTTGGTCGCGCTTTCCTGGTATGCGACTAGCCAGTTAAAGGAAATAAACAATAAAAGGGACTTAGTGGATTTACGAGCTCAAGCCATTTTCCTTGAGAAACTTGTCCAAGAAGAGTTTTCAAAGGAACGATTCGGCAAAATTGATAGCTTAATTAGAGAAATTGCGGCTAAGACACAGACTCGCTTAACCGTCGTACTGCCGTCCGGGAAAGTTGTTGCGGATTCTCAGGAGGAAGTCTCTCGTTTGGGTGACCTGTCCGGCCGACCGGAAATCAGGGAAGCCCTTAAAGGTAAGGAGGCCACGGTCACCGGACATGATTTCCATCTTGACACCAAATGGTCATATGCGGCCGTTCCGATCATAGTTGATGAGCATATCGTGGGAGTGGTTAGAACCGCAATCCCCGACTACGCCAAGCCGGCTGTTGTTCCTACCATGGGCACGCTCGTGATCGCCGAAGGCCTCGCAATAGCTATTTTGTCTGCCATTGTTAGCCTTTATGTATCTCGACGAATAGCAAAGCCTATACTTGAATTGAGACGGGGGGTCGCAAGATTTGCCAACGGCGACTTGAGGCATAGAATGGATGTGGACGAATGGAATGAATTCGGGGTGTTGGCTGATGCCACTTATTCAATGGCCGCCAACCTGCAAGATCGTCTGAAAAACGTAACCGAGCAGCGCAATGAACTCGAGGCAGTGCTTTCCGGCATGGTGGAAGCAGTATTGGTTATTGATACAAATGAGCGAATCATCCGAATCAACAGGGCAGCCGAAAAGCTGTTTCAAATCAGCGAGGCAAAAGTTAAGGAAAAAAGTGTCCAGGAAACTATTCGCAACACTGAACTACACCGCTTTGTTGCCGACACTCTCTTCAAAGAGAATCCTGGTGAAAGAGAAATCGTAATTCTGGGGGAGCCGGATATATTTCTTCAGGCACACGGCGCAAAATTATTGAATGCTCGCAACAAACAAATAGGCGGTCTGGTGGTGCTGAACGATGTTACTCGTTTGAAAGCCTTGGAAAATATAAGACGCGATTTTGTGGCGAATGTTTCGCACGAACTGAAGACCCCTATAACCTCAATAAAGGGATTTCTTGAAACTCTTAAAGAAGGAGCTATCAAAGATCCCGATAACGCCGACCATTTCTTGGACATTATTATTAAACACACAGAACGTCTTGATACCATCATCGAGGATCTCCTGAGCCTGTCCAGAATCGAGCGAGAGAGTGAGAGAGGAGAAATCCAACTCGAAAAGGGACAACTTAAAGATGTAATCGAAACTGTCGGGCGAACTTGTCTCAGGGCTGCGCGGAAAAAAAATATACATTTAGAATGTAATGTTGAGGGTGATCTCTCCACAAAATTCAATAGTACTATGCTTGAGCAGGCTTTGGTTAATCTGGTGGACAACGCTATAAAATATAGCGAACCTGATAATAAAGTGGAGCTTGAAGCCAAACAAGTTGGGAAAGAAATAGTTATCACAGTGCGCGATCGGGGCTGCGGCATTCCAAAAGAACACCTGTCACGGATTTTTGAGCGGTTTTATCGTGTAGATAAAGGGCGAAGCCGTAAGGAAGGTGGAACCGGTCTTGGCCTTTCTATCGTTAAACATATTGTAAATTCACATAGGGGACGCATAAATGTGGAGAGTTCGCCAGGCCGAGGAAGCGCTTTCTCCATATACTTGCCGGCGGATAGCTAACCGGTGTCTCTAATGCATATCTTTATGCAAGGGCACGCGATTCAGGGAGAAAAAGGGGCGCACCAATAATGCGGGTTAGACTTAGGGGCGATATCGAAAAATTAAAGAAAAGGGTCGCATCTTTGGCCGCATTGGTGGAAGAGCGATTTCGCATGGCGGTCCGGTCACTGGAAACAAATGATCCGTGGATGGCGGAGCAAGTTATAGCAGGTGATTTGGTGATAGACCACGAAGAAGTGGACGTCGAGGAAGAGTGTCTTAAGATTCTTGCTCTACATCAACCGGTAGCGGATGATCTGCGGTTCCTTATATCAATGCTAAAAATGAATAATGATTTGGAAAGAATAGGTGACTTAGCCGTAAATATCGCCCAACATGCTCGGGATATAGCCTCCCATAACGACCGTGTCGCTGTTCCCTTCGAATATTTTACGATGGCCGAGAAAGCACAGGAAATGTTGAAAAAAAGCCTGGATTCCTTAGTTAATATGGATGTCAATTTGGCTTATCAAGTTTGCGCCGCGGATGATGAAGTCGATAAAATGAAGTATGCGATGCAAAGCAGGTTTGCAGAAGAGATAAGACATAACCAAAACAATATTGAATCATCAATAAATCTCTTTTTGATATCTCGACATCTGGAACGCATCGCGGACCACGCCACGAATATTGCTGAAGATGTAATCTATATGATAGCCGGTCGGATTCATCGGCATGGGAGATATGAGACTGAAGATTCTGAGTGAAAGATAGCGCTAATTACACCTTAACCGAAGCGACCTGTAACGTAATCCATAGTTTTGGCAACCTTGGGATTCGTAAATATCCTGGAAGTTTCCCCATATTCAATCAATTTTCCCAGATACATAAATGCAGTATTGTCTGACACTCTTGCAGCTTGCTGCATATTGTGGGTGACTATCATTATGGTATATTGTCCTCGCAATTCATCAATTAAGTCTTCGATCTTAGCCGTCGCTACCGGGTCCAGAGCGGAACAGGGTTCATCCATAAGCAATACTTCGGGATTGGCCGCTATAGCACGAGCGATACAGAGTCGTTGCTGCTGGCCTCCAGATAATCCCAGAGCGTTGTCTTGAAGCCGATCGCTCACCTCGTCCCAGAGGGCAGCGGATTTCAAAGCGCTTTCAATTGTGTTTTTGAGAATTTTCTTATCGGTGATTCCCTCAACTCGTAAGGGGTAGCAGACATTATCGGCAATAGACATGGGGAACGGATTCGGTTTTTGGAACACCATGCCCATGGCTTTTCGCAGACCGATTACGTCTATTTCCGGGCCATAAATGTCCGCGCCGTCCAGAAGCATCTTCCCGGTGGTTACGAGACCGTCAATAAGATCGTTCATACGATTAATGGATCGTAAAAGCGTGGATTTGCCGCATCCTGAGGGACCAATAAGGGCTGTGACCAGGCCCTTTTCAACAGTCATATTCACGTCGAATAGCGCTTGAGTCGCGCCATACCAAAGATTAAAATTGTCAACTATTAGTAGCGCTCCCTGTCGACCCTCTTTAACGTGGTATACTGTGCTGTTCGGTTGATCAGAAATTCGGTTCATGAACAGCTCCTGCTAAAAATGGCCGGCAAAGAATTTGCGCCTCAGTCGATTTCGGAGCATTACGGAGGCGATATTCATTACAAAAACAAGTGTGATTAGCAGAAGCGTAGTTACATAGACCATCGGTTTGGCTGCTTCGGCGTTCCGCGACTGGAAGCCCAAATCATAAATATGAAATCCCAGATGCATAAAGCTTCGTTCCAAGTGCAAATATGGAAAAAGGCCGTCTATAGGTAGTTCAGGCGCCATTTTTACCACACCGATCAACATTAATGGAGCAACTTCTCCTGCTCCTCTGGCCATGGCAAGAATAAGTCCTGTCATAATTCCCGGCATTGCACGAGGTAGCACAACATACTTTATTGTTTGCCATTTGGAAGCGCCACAGGCGAGTGAACCCTCTCGCAGAGACTGAGGGACAGCGGCCAGAGCTTCTTCCGTTGCCACTATGACCACCGGCACCGTCAGAAGCGCCAGCGTCAAAGAGGCCCATAGCAGGCCTCCGGTTCCATAGGTAGGCGTGGGGAGCTTTTCGGAGAAAAATAGTTCATCAATCGTCGTTCCAAGCATATAAGCAAAAAATCCTAATCCAAAAACACCGTAGACTATGGATGGAACTCCGGCAAGATTGTTGACACAAATTCTGACAAGGGAAACCAGTCGTCCCTGTTTGGCATATTCTCTCAAGTAGAGAGCGGCCACCACCCCAAAAGGCGCTACAGCTATTGCCATGAGGATCGTCATGCAAAATGTGCCGAAGATGGCCGGCAGAACCCCACCCTCGGTGTTGGCTTCTCTAGGTTCCTGCGTAAGAAATTCCCTCCACCGTGAAAAATATACCCCCAGCCTCTGCGGCACGGTAAGAACATTCGCCGGGTACATTCGTACGATGTTTGATAATTTCATAGTTTTTTCACGACCCCCGGCATCAACCAGCGTTATTGTGTATCTTGCGTCATTATCTCTAATACCTGCCGCCTCCTTCGACAGATCCTGATATCGAGCTTCCAAATTCACGGAATCATTATTGATGTCTTTTGCGGCCTTTTGATACGTAGGCGAATCGGCTCCGTACCTGAGCTCCAGTTTCCGAAGTTCCAAACGTCCCTTTTCGAGATAATAATTGATTGCTCCGATCTCATTTCGTTCTAAATAATGAAGAAGATTTCGCCGCCGGGCAGCATCTTGTTGCTCTTGACGAAGCTTATCTAATGTGAGGTCCTCTTTGGGTATTATTCTGCCGTTCAAATCGAGGGATTTGATTGTGCCTATGAATGGGCCCCACTCCATACGCTCCAGAAAAAAAATATCCATAGGTCGGGTGACTTTAGTTATATCGAAATTAGATATCCATCTGTAGTCCTCGTCATATAGATCGAAATTTCCAATGTGATAGAGCTGTCTGGTGGCGAAGCCTTTCTGCGCGGCAATTTGATTTTGAATTTCCTGTGGTACTTGTTCGAGATCCTTGCCGGAGGGTCTGAAGCGCTCCGAACGTGTCAGTTCTCCCGCGATCACCGATCCGTCACGAAGTGACAACACTTCGATTCGATCTGGATAGAAAGTCAAAATCCCGTTGTACAGGATCAAAATCAGGAATCCGATAATCATAAAGATCCCGATAATGAGGGCTCCGCCGAATGGCCAAAGGAATGGTTCACCTCTGCTTTTGAAGTCCCAAACCATGGATTTCTTGATTTTGGTTCGATCTTCCGAGGCTTTTGGTCTGTCGGCATTGGGCAGAGAGCGAACAGAGTTGGATCCGGATTGGCTAGTTAGGTCGGCTCCGGCACCAGGCGGAGTGGTTTCAGAGCTTTCGGGAGCTTCAGTGGTTTGAGCTTCAATTTTGAACACATCACGCTCGTCGTGCATCCTCAACGCCTCTACAACTGCATAGCCCGCTTGCGAAAACGTGACCTTACTAATTCAGCAACCGTGTTGATGATAAATGTCATGGCGAAGAGCACAAGGCCCGTCAGAAACAAAACACGATACAGAGTGCCATCTTTCGGAGCTTCCGGAAGCTCCACAGCAATATTTGCTGACAGTGCTCGGAGCCCATCGAAAATATTTAGATCCATAAGAGGGGTATTCCCCGCGGACATTACCACGATCATGGTTTCACCTACAGCGCGCCCCATTCCGATCATTATAGCGGAAAAGACGCCGCTTATGGCTGTAGGCAAGACTATCCACATGGCGGTCTGCCAAGGGGTCGCGCCACAGGCGAGACTCGCTGAGCGAAGATGTTCCGGCACAGAGTTTAATGCATCCTCCGCCAGGGTATATATGATCGGAATGACGGCAAAGCCCATAGCAAAACCAACAACGAGAGTGTTACGTTGGGTGTAAGTGTCCACAATTGTTCCCCGTGGGTCTACGCCGGCGTGCGCCAAGAGCAGAGCCACCGCGTAAGCGCCACCTGCTGTAACCGAGGCCAAGCCGAGGAATCGCAACAAGTCCAGAAGAGCGGAATAGGGCATCGCGTGCTCGCGAATATATAAAACGAAACGCCTGCCAAATAACCGAGAGCTAATCCAAACAACCAGCAGAGCCATTGCCGGGGCGACCAGAAGAAATATGAACGGTGCGGGGCCGCCCGCATCGCGATTAAGCCAAGCCTTGAAATCCCCGGCAAAAAAGAATTTTTCGAAAAACGGCCCGATAAAGTATGCCGCATAAAAAGCTCCGGCAACAACCAGATTGATGATCAAGAATTTGGGAATTCCTTGAAACCGAAGCGCCAAACGCTGAGGCAGCAGTTGCCAGAGGTAGGCCGCAAAAACCAGAGAGATAGGTAAAAGGCCGAACGACAGGATGATGGCAGAAATCCACGTCTCCACGATAGGCGCAAGCACTAGGGCGGCCACGAAACCCAGAACTACGGAGGGTAGAGACGCCATGACCTCCATAATTGGTTTCACCTTTGCTCGAATGCTATAAGACAGAAATTCCGACGTGTAAATTGCGCTGAGCAAAGCTATGGGAATCGCAAACATCAAAGAATAAAAAGTGGCTTTAAGTGTCCCGAAAATCAGAGGAACCAATGAAATCTTAGGCTCGAAGCCTTCTGTTGCCCCGGCCGATTGCCATGTGTATGAAGGTTCCGAATAACCTTCGTACCAGACTTTACCGAAAAGCGTATGTAACGACACTTCCGGATGTGCTATGGCCAGGTCATAAAAAACTCCTCGCCAATCATTTCGCACGACTAGCATGCCGTCCAGCCGAGGAGCCAAGACGATTCCGCGAGGAGGTAATTTGTCATCTTTGGAATCCAATCGAAGGAGCGTCTTTTTACTCGTGGCATGACGTATCCAGACCTCACCCGCTGCATCTGCACTGGCGAAAGTCTTGCCCCTCTGACTCGGACTGAATGCTGTAATGGCAGCATGTTGAGGCGGCAATTGACGGGTTTTTATTAGGGAAAACCCGTCCGACGTTTGAGCTTTTTCCCTTTGCAGGAGGAAGTAGATACTGAGCGACCCATCCGATCCTCCCACTACGATCGACTGCTCGCCCAAAAGATAGCCAAATGCGGTCAGGTCTATGCCTTTCGGCAACAAGTCTACGGTTTCAGCCAACACCGGATTATCCCGATCGCGAGTATTATAACGATATACCTTGCCCTTCTTTTCGGCAAAAAACACAGTATCAGCCAGATTGTTCACAAGGGCGTAAGCGATATTAGCCCCTTCGGGAAGAGCAGAAAGGTCCGTGCGGTTACTGGTGGTGCTAAGTTTTCTTGTGAACATGTTGAGCTTTGACTCAATCATGGTCAAACTGGGTTGACCCGATCTAGTAACAGCCGCAAGGATCTTTTTCGGCCTGTCCCCAAACGAGGTTACCCGATAATCCATGGCCACTATGGGATCGGAGTCGGATATTTTTATGGCAGGCTCGAGTTCCAGGTGGACGGAACTCTTGCGCATCTGCCCACCGGGTACGGACGAGAAAATGGCCGAGCCGTCGGAGCTGTCCTGTTCATCAAGGGTCTTAAGCTCCTTGGGCGCCTGGGAAGCCGATATGGTTTCAGTTGAAAAACTAATCCGTGCGAGACGGACGGTCCCGTCATCAAATCCAAAAACCATGTCTTGGTTATCAATTGCTCGCGCGAATGCAGTGGCCTGCTTTCCACTGAAGTCAAATGAAGGGGAGTCAATATATGAGCCGGTTTTTGCGTGCCATGCTGTGACGGTTCCGTTGTTACTTACTGAAGCCGCAATAGTTTTGTATTCGTCCATTAACCAGACTAGTGCGGGATTGGTCTCGGAATCGAGGATGTAATCCGACTGGGCTTGAACGGAACCGCCTTTAAAAAGGGGAAGAACTTCATAGACGAGAAAAACCATCATCCCCAGAACCGCACCAATGACCAACACACCACCGACCGTAATCACACGATCGGCGATGCTGTCCGCAATCAGCACCCAGCGACGGGTCTTTCTTGGTCCTCTCGCCTCATTAGGCACGATGGCACGTCCTTGCAACTCATCGGGCATGATATCGGATGACAAAACAATCGGTTTTTACCAAAACTCACGGCACAAGGAAAGTTGAATCGAGCAATGATAGTGCTAATTGGCCCTCATCGCTCGATATGAGAACTTCTTTGAAATTGAGTGTTATTTAGTGCCTATGATTGGGAGGTCCTCATCGGCCAATGCTTTTGACACAGGATAAAAGCCGTCTTTAATTACGACCTGTTGTCCTTCTTTGGAGAAAACATATTTAATGAACTCGGCCCTCAAGGGGTCCAGCGATTGGTTGGGTTTTTTGTTGAAATAAATATAGAGGAATCTCGCAAGAGGGTAGTCCCCGGAATAAGCATTCTCGGCGTTTGCTTCGAAACATTTTCCTTCTTTAATAGCGAGCGGAACGGTCTTCACATCCGCGGTTTTGTAGCCTACTCCGGAATAGCCAATGGCATATTTATCCGAAGCTATACCCTGCACGACGGCCGAAGAACCGGGCTGTTCCTTCACACCGTCCTTGTAGTCGCCATTAAAGAGAGCCACTTCTTTAAAATATCCGTAGGTACCTGAGGCGGAGTTTCTGCCGTAAATAGAAATTGGTTTGTCCGCCCATTCGCCGGTAAGGCCCAGATCGCCCCATGTTCTGATATCTTTGTCGAGTCCGCCTTTTCTAGTTTTTGAAAAGATGCCGTCCAATTGTTTCAACGTCAGACACTTAATGGGATTATCCTTATTTACAAACACAGCCAAAGAATCTACCGCAACTCGGACGCGGGACGGCTTGTACCCGAATTTCTTTTCAAAATCGTCAATCTCTTTGGGCTTCATTTCTCGTGACATGGGACCAAATTGCGCTGTTCCTTCGATTAGCGCCGGAGGCGCTGTGGAGGATCCCTTTCCCTCAATGGAGATCTTTACACCCGGATATTTGGCTTTGAAACCTTCTGACCAGAGCGCTTCAAGATTGTTCAAAGTGTCCGATCCGACCGATCTCAAAGTGCCTGATACTCCGCTAACGGCTTTGTAGGGCTGCAAAGCAGGGTCTAAATCCACACCAAAGCACGTACTCGTTATTAGCAGTGCACCGATAATCGTCACGAAGACGGTTTTTGCGTACAATCTGTGCCTCCTTTAGATGGCGCTACTCAGCGATAGATATCTCGTCCAGACTATTCAAACCTACGATGAGAGTTTTGTGTTAGGATAATGTTAGGGTCAAACTAGAAAATGATGAAGGGGAAAAACAGATCGGACTCTGCCCGCTATCAGAACGATTGCAGCGGTCTAACCAACTTCTAATACTATTCTAAAATGGTACCAACGATGACCTCCTAGCAAAAAATGAAGGCAACAAAATGAAATTTCAAATGATTGAAATGGGTGAAAGAAATAAAATACCTCTGGTAGCTCACGATAACAAAAAGCGCGATCTGCTTGAATGGACAAAGTTTAGTCGCGACCTGCTCGCGGGACATGATCTATATGCCACAGGCACAGCCGGAAAGTTCCTGGAGGAAAAGCTAAAATCCGGAACTCAAGAATTTTTGGATTAAAGGCTGACCTGCAAAGACATAGAAAATCGCAGCCGACGCCAAAAAGGGACCATAGGGAATATGAGAGGTTGAAGTGCCACCTCTGAGTAATATATGAAGTATTCCGGCTAATGAGCCAAGTAAAGAGGAAACCAGCAGAACGAATAACACGCCGTATGGTCCGCAAAATGCACCGATCATAGCCAAGAGCTTGATGTCACCTCCACCAAGACCCTCGATTCCCCGAATTTTTTCATAAATCATAGCGGGAATATACAATACCAGAGCTCCGAATAGCACACCGATGAGCGACATTTTCCATGTGATCCCGGGAATAATCCCGAAAATGGAAGCTACGACTCCAATAATTAGCCCGCCCAATGAAATTGTATTGGGAATAATCATATGGTCAAGATCGATCCAAAATACGACCAACATTGATGCGCAGAACGCAAAGAAAATTAAATAGAGTGGTGAGAAACCAAATTTGTAGTAAAGACCCAAGGACAAACAACCAGCGATAAATTCGATCAAAGGGTAACGCCAGGAGATATAATTTCCGCAGTCACGGCATCTACCCCGCAGAATTATGAAGCTCAGGATCGGAATATTGTCATAAAATCGAATTGGCTGATTGCATTTTGGACATCTTGAGCCGGGAGACACAATGGATTGTTCCAGAGGAACGCGAACTATCACCACATTGAGAAAACTTCCCAATATGGCTCCAAATCAAAAAAAACCAATAGCCCAAAATAGGTTTATATAGAATTCCATGGTTTTCGATCCTACTTGGAACTTGGCACTTCAATTGCAGCCAGAGCGACATTGTAGTTGAAATTATCCCGGACAGTTTCAGCTTCACGGACAGTCGAGACAATGACCACTATATCCCGATCATCTAAATCGGCAAAGCAAAGATCACCCTTTATGCGCCACTCTTTCTCGTCAGCCCATTGTTTTCCATGAGATCGTTGGAATTGAAATAGGTGCTTCAAATCATTCGACAGATCTTCGAAAGCCTCTTCTATCGCATATATGGTAGGTCTGGCACCCATTTTAAATAAAGATTTGCGGGCAAATGCCACTCCGTATGGTTCGAAACTCCACCGAATAAGGCTTTTTCTCCATTCAATAATTTTGTGGAGCTGCTGGGGCCCGCATTCGGTAAAGCAGACGATGGCGTGCGCGCCTCTAATTAGTCTTTCACTTCCACGAATGCGCTGTTCGCTAAGAATCCGGATCAGGGTATCAAAACCGGTGTGGGATGCCCCTGGAAGATCTTCCACAAGCGACTCACAATATTCAGCCCATGACTGCCCCGGCCAAGGACCTGGACAGGAGCGGGTATAATGCACGATGTAAGAAAATTGGCCTGGTAGTTCTTTGTAAATGGCGGGTTGGCGATCACGCGATTTGAAGGAACGTCTTATGTTGGCGCCGGATTCGATTTTCTGCGCCTTGTTTTTGGCCTGAACCTCATTCGTCGAGTCAGGATCCGAAGAACAAGTCTCTGAAGAAAGAACTTCCGTTGCACGTTCGACCGGGATTCCTCGTCTGATAACTACATCGAGAACAGACCTCATATTTCCGTGATCATTAATTTCTCCCAACATCACAATGGAAGATAACGCTCCCACGAGATGGTCCCTTTCGTTGTAACGGGATGCCCGCGGCGGTATGTGACCGGGGAGAAAAGACGAAACGAAAAGAGTGGTTTCAATATGAAACAAATCACCATATAGTTCTAGAAACTGCTCCAGCTGCGACCGAGATTGCATGAAAGGAAGGACTCGATCACAAGCAATGATCGTAGGGGAGCCCTTCGAAATCAGAGTTGAAACACAATATGGCAATGGACCATAACTGGTCGCTATGGCAAACCCCCTCCTAATCGCTGAAAGGACCATTAGTTTTGTAAGAGTTAACCATCTATCTCCAGGACTTACTCTCCTAGGCTTGCGCGAATTCAATATTGCGGCCGCAGGCAAGTTTAAGATATTGAGATTTCCCCAAGTGAATATAAGAGGTTCCAAGTCATGCATCCAGGAAAGCGGTGCTGAAAAATTTTCAATTGAAATAACACCCACTCCACGGTCTGACCATTCTTCCACTGTCCGTAGAATCCCTTGAATAACGGGAGACGAAGGACATTTCCAGCCGGATAGGTCAACTCCTGTTTTCAGGGCAGCATTTCTTATGGCCTGGGTAATTTTCTGCTGTGATGAGAAGTCAAAGGGTTCGACTTGAGACAAGATCCGCGATATTGAACGTCGATCAATTTCCTTTTTTCTGGATAATAATTCCGCAGTAAAAAAGATTGACCTGAATTGATCTGAAGTCAAAGTTGTTCGTCAGTCTGAGGTGACTAGTTTTAATTGCTTTTGAAATATGAGATCTAAATCCAATTACGTTCCATTTTTTTCTGAGCCTTTTCTCTGAAAAGAAAAGGAAGGTCTCTCTTTTGATGAGAAAAAACCAGACCTAAATCCAGCCATGAACCATTCAGTATCTGAGATGGTAATATCGTGAGCTTCTCAGTTTACAGCACTGCTCAGGGCAAAGTCAGAGACAGCGTCTGATTCATTTTCCCAAGTGACGGCAGCTCTTTACCATCATAGCGCACCCTTAGACCACCGGCATTGCCGGTCTGCAATATGAAACCTTCGTTAGCTGTGAAAACCTGCACGTCACCAGGTGCCATCATCAGTTCTTCTGCAGGTTCTTTGTCAGCTTCGATTCGTATCCATGCGTTGGCAACAGCCCTGATTTCCAGAACCTTTCGCCCGCCATATGTGCGACGTGACTCGGACACGGCTGATTGCTGTCGGCCGCGAGCCTCACCGTTCCGGAAGGAGGCTGGTCCATAACCCGGGGGCTGGACCGTTCTTACTACCGGTAGTGATTGTTTACCGGAATTATCCTCAAAAAAGAATCGTGTCGCGCCGGTGAGGATAAGAATTCCGAGAGATATCAATCCGGCAGCAGTTAAAATAATGGTAAACCACGATCTATGAAAAAATGAAAAAGAAGTTTTCTCCTGCGCGAAACCCGAAGGCTCCTGCACGCCGTAATCCGGCAACTCTCCCTCTTTAGTAAACTCTTCAAAACGTCTTAGTGATTCGTCAGGTGATAGACCAAGTTCTTGCATGTATGATCGAATGAATCCTCTTACAAATACTCGTGGCGGAAGCAACTCGTAACGATCTCTTTCCAACAGATCAAGATTTGCTACAGCAATTTTTGTGTTTTCGGCAATTTCTTCGAGAGTTTTTCCCTGCTCCTCTCGAAGACTCCGAAGGTATGCTCCAAAGGATTCCATTGCTTTCAAAAATCCTTATAAGTTTAAAGAGAATTTCAGCTTGTTAGAAGTACCGTTCTATGTGAAAGTTATTTCAACTAGCCTCAAACTTACACGCACACGAGAGATAGCACAATTGCGGTTTGGAAATTGTTTAACTACCGTGTGTACGCATACATCCCGAGTCTGGAACCGGATGATAGATGTTATTTTGGGGCTACGCAAGTCATTTGTAATTCCCTATTTCCGGAAGATTTGGGAATCGTACCCCTCTATTTTTGCAGCGCTTTTTCTCTGTACCGGAATATTTATTTCCGGGCTTGCGGAAACGCGTATGGTCCCATGGTGGCCTGCATTGGCCATTTCCGGCTTTCTCTTCGGTGTTTGTTTCCATGGAAAATCCAACCGCCCATCTGTTCTGTGGTTGATAGGAATGTTTTTCCTGTTTCTTGGCTTGCATTTGGGTTCACGAGCGTTCCTATGGGAAATTGACTTTCAGCCGCCCCTATATAAATGCGTAATTAATGCTACGGTGGTGAAGACTCTGGGCACTGGCTCGAATCTGCGCACCTTTCTGTTGGAGAATGGTTATAACTGCACGGCGGCGAGTGATCTCCCTGGCAAAGGTCGATTGGCACTGCGCGACAATGATTCGCCTTTGATAGCCGGGGATCGAATCGAATTTCGGAGTCGCGTCAGGAAGCCATTAAACAGGGGCAATCCTGGTGAATACGATTGGGAAATCGATTGCAAACATAATGAAATACTCTGGACAGTTTCGGCACTCGGGTCAGAAGCCATCATAGTATTGCGTCAGGGGAACAGGTTAGCTCCAAATTCAATACTGTTCCGGCTAAGACAGGCCATGTCTCAATTCTTTGATGATCGTACCGGGCAATATTCCGGATATTTCCTGGATAGCGAATCAGTCTCAAATGTGCGGGCAATCATAAAAGGGCTGGTGTTGGGAGATTTGGGCGACATAACTCCTGATGTTTACAAGAGTTTTGTAGATTCAGGCTTGGTTCATGCGCTGTCTGCTTCCGGACTACATGTTGCCATTGTGATGATGCTAGTCTTTATGGTAGTACGAGCCGTTGTCTGGGCCGTTCCGACGGTCCTGTTATGGCTTCCTTTCAAAAAAATCGGAGCGATCGCGTCCATTCCGGCAGTGATCATCTACTGCCTGCTGGTCGGGGCAAGGGTTCCGGCAATAAGGTCCACCATAATGGGATTGGTTGTGGCTGCCGCCATTCTGATGGACAGGAAGTGGCATTCTCTTAATTCCTTGGCAGTGGCCGCCATCATGATTTTGTGTTTATACCCGCTGTCTTTCTTTACTATCAGTTGTCAGCTCTCCTTTCTTTCAGTGGCGGGTATTTTGTTGCTGGTTCCTCCTATCACGAAATATATCTATGGAAAATCACAGGATGAAACACTGAATCTGGATATCAAAACTACAAAAGCAGGGAAGTTTCCGCTTCCGAATAAAGTTCTGGTTTCATTGGCAGTGGTGGGAATTACTTCGTTTGCGGCGACCCTAGCGATAACCCCTTTTCTGCTGTACACATTCCATTCATTTCCCGTCTATAGTATCCCTGCAAATCTCCTGACCGATGCAATGATGACGGGCGTTCTCGGTCTAAGCTTGCTAGCCTCATTCATTGGACCGATCTGGCCGGATTCCGCGGCGCTGGTCCTGTTTCCAGCCGAATTACTTACTTACCTGATCGTCCAAATAGCCCAATTTTTTTCGAATCTTCCATTAAGTACTATTCGAATCGGATACTTGGGGTCTGTCAGCAAATAACTGTTGCAATTTATAGGCGCGTTGATTATGGACTGGGGGCATGAGTGATGATCTGTATATCAAAAGAAGGTTCAGATTGCTAGCCCCTGTGATTAATGAGCGTGCGAGG
>JBKQRG010000302.1:0-4468 GCA_052144015.1 Desulfomonilaceae bacterium | reverse complement strand
GGAAAGTAGCTGCAAGAAATATAGAGTACGTTATTGTCAGTTAAACTAAATAGAATTGTATCAATTTTAAAAAAGCTCTTTCAATTGCTGCTGATATTTGTCTGCGGTTATTTCATAATTTTAGTGTTGGCAATACTCTGGACTTTTGAGGTGAAGCTTTATCGTTGGCCGATTTTTATTTATTCTGCCCCATTTTCTTTTCAAGTGGGGGACGATATTAATCGCATCCGCTTATTTGAAAGACTTGGCAGGCAGGGTTACTTAGAGAGCGTAGTGCCGGTTCCTGAACCGGGAGAATGGAGCCGGTCGGGTTCGGGCATTACGATATTTCTCAAAAGTTCACCCTTTGCAGGAGAAGAAATTGCCAGTGGTCCTGTAAGCCTCACTTTGGATTGGGATCGCATCACCTCAATACGCCTCATGCGATCTCTACAAGAAGTGAATCGAATTACTCTGGAACCCGAGCTAATATACGTAATCTCAGCTTCCGGTTTCAGCCAGGAATTGTGTCGACCGGTTTCGTTAGAAGAGATCCCCCCCATGTTGGTCGACGCTATTCTTCTTACTGAGGACTCACGGTTTTTTTCACACAGCGGCATCGACATTGATTCCATACGACAGGCATTCATGACGAACATCAAGGCGTGGCGATACGTACAAGGGGGCAGCACTATACCGCAGCAGCTGATCAGAATGGTGATGCTCAGTCCTGAGAAAACGCTGGGCCGCAAAATAAATGAAGTCTTTCTTGCGCTCACCGCGGATGCGCTGTACAGGAAAGAAACGATTTTGCAGGCATATCTGAATCGTCTTTATTTCGGTCAATGGGGGCCATATCCGATCAAGGGGATATCCGAGGCCGCCAGGCACTTTTTTGGGAAAGCCTTGGGAGAACTCGATCCCGCCGAATGCGCGTTATTGGCTGCTATGATAAGAGCCCCCAGTGTAATAAATCCGTATCGACACCCGGAAAGAGCTCTAGCAAGACGGAATATGGTCCTCGCTCTTTTATTCAAGGCCGGTAAAATCACCAGAGAAACCTACGACGAAGCAATAGTTAGACCTGTTATCATGAGAAAACCAGGCCAAACACAGGTGAAAGCATCTATGTTCGTGGACTTAGTTAGGGATGGTCTGCCTGCGCAAATACCTGGAGCAGGACCGAAAAACTTACGGCAAGATGTTCTTACTTCTCTTGATGCGCTTATTCAGAGCGATTCAGAGCGACTTCTGAGACCTCTCGGAGAAGCAAGTTACCAGACACATTTTCTGTTGACAGAGCCGCGCTCAGGAGAAATCAAAGCTTTTATAGCCCCCTCTGGTGAAACTAGATGGTCGGGAGGGGGAACCAATGTCGAAACAGTGCTTCCATTTATAATTGCTCCGGCTCTTGTTCCTGAAGATCCCGCACACCCGAAATATACACTCACGTCCACGTTTTTTGTTTCCTCAAGACCGGGTGGTCTGGTCACGTTCAGGGAAGCCTATCGAAATGACAGATCGATTCTGCTCCGGAATCTGATAGATTCAGCAGGGACGGATAAGCTTGTTCAGACATTGCGAGAATTCGGCGCGCCGGTGCGAAAGGCCCCGGGGGGCGGCATCATCATGGACACGGTTTATCCACTTGATCTGGCGCAGAGTTACGCTCTAATGGCGACGCTAGGGAATGCAGGCAAAATCAATCCGGGTGTCCGGATACCTAATTTGACCCTACCGGTTGACGTATCAGGTAAAAAAAGCATTTCGGTTAGGTTGGCTGCAATTTACATGACGAATCATCTGATGAAACTTTCAGATGTCAGATCGGTCGAGAGAAGTCCCTCAGATAATATCAAGCAGCTACCTTCCTTCTTTATTACCCGAGATGACCAGGGAATTTGGGGGGTCGCTTATCGGAACGACGCACTATTGATAATAAGGCTGCCAGGAAATCCACTAAATGATGCGAGATTGACGAAATTAATGTCGCGTCTCTTACCTGCTCCGGGGCACGCGCAAGATTCCGGTGGATCAATCCCGGAAGGGCTGGTCTTTAGAAACATCTGTATTGAATCGGGCCTGCTGTCGACATCGACATGTCCAAATACGGTAAAGGAGCCCTTTTTTAAAGGTACGCAACCGGTCGAGTGGTGTCCTTATAGGCACGACCCCACGCCCGCTAGGCCGGTGAACTCTCAATCAAAAAAGCCTTGATGATCACAAATGTCGCTGGTAACAGCTCAAACCAAGATTTATTTCACAACCCTACGACAATAAAAGGAGGATTCTCATGGACGAATTCGTGAAAGCGCATAACAAAATAATTTTTGAGACTACAATCGAGTCTCTCAAAAAAAATGGCTTTGGCGCGGAATTTTTTGCGACGCGAGAAGAAGCGGTTAACTTCATTATGAATCAGGCCGCAGATTGCAACTCGGTGGGAATTGCGGGGACACATACTATCAGGGCCCTCGGAGTAGTGCCGATGTTGGAGAAAGCCGGCAAGACCATGTTTGATCATTGGAAGCACAAATTCGGTACACCGGAAGAGCTTCAATGCCGCAAAGACCAGATGCGTGCAGATTTGTTCCTGGCTTCTGTCAACGCGCTCACCATGACCGGTGAGATCGTGAACAGGGAAGGATGCGGTAACAGGACAAATTCTATGACTTTCGGGCCGGGAAAAGTGATCCTGGTGGCCGGTAGAAATAAAATAGTGCCCGACTTGGACTCGGCTATAGCACGCATCGAAGAAACCGCAGCCCCTATCAGAGCAATGAGTTTGAACAGAAAGACTCCGTGTGTAAAGGCCGGACACTGTATGGACTGTGATTCACCGGAAAGAATATGCCGGATCACGAGTATCATACATCGCCAACCGCTGTTTACAAAAATAACAGTTGTCATACTCGATGAGGAATTAGGCTACTAGGATGGAAATTACAGCCGCCGCGCCGAACCGAGTTGATTTGGCTGGAGGCACTACGGATATCCATCCCTTGTACCTGATTATGGAAGGCGGTTGTACCGTCAACGTCAGCGTGAGCATCCGCAGCCGAACCCGTCTCAAAACACTCGATGAACAAATAATCCGTATAATTTCTGAGGATATGGGGTGTTCTATCGAAACCTGGCCACCGTCCGATTTGCCTCTGGACGGCTCAATCGGCCTGATTTGTAGAGCGGTCAGAGCGGTGCCGCCCGAATGCGGAATAGAAGTCATCACACACAACGAAGCTCCTGCCGGATCAGGTCTCGGCGCCTCGAGCGCCCTGCTCGTGACGGTATTGGCAGTTTTGTTGCAGCTGCAAGCTGCGGATTATGAAGCCAGGGAGATTATCCAGCTTGCTACGAATATCGAGACAGCGGCTATTGGAGTCCCCACGGGAAAGCAGGATCACATTGCCTCCGTATATGGTGGAATTTCATTAATTGAATTCGGCTACCGCGATTTTCAGCGAACGACAACTCGCGACCGATCGAAAGTTCTTGAATATTTGTCGGACAGTCTCATCCTGACCTACACGGGACAGGGACACTTTTCCGGGATGAACAATTGGGAGATAACAAAGCGGTTTATCGATAATGACAGAGAAGTCAAGACGAAGCTCCTCCGTATACGGGATATAGCTCGAGCAGTTTACCGGGCATTGGATGAAAATCATTACGAAGAATTACCGAGATTAGTGCAGCAAGAATGGGAAGTTCGACGGACCCTTGCTCCAGGTGTGAGCACACCGCGCATCGAGAATTTAATTTCTGCGGCTTCCAGGGCTGGAGCTTTGGCAAACAAAATCTGTGGAGCAGGGGGGGGCGGCTGTATGATAACACTGGCGCCGAAGGACGGACGAACGGCGATTTGCGAGGCTCTGGAAGCAACCGGAGGCAAGGTCATGCCATTCGAGATAGATCGCCAGGGCTTGGTTGTTACCCAAGGTTGAGCAGCTGGTGGAAATAGGGATCTCGGTTGGCGAACGGTCTTCAAGGCGCTGGTGATGACTGTGAAGACCGCCACCAAATTATGTTTTTGCCAGGGCGATAGGTCGAAGTTATTCCCAAAGCTTAGGATTTGAAGATTGCCCCCTACTTTCACTCCTGAAATGACATGTATCGGCCATGATCAGCTTTGCAAGACCCTTTTCATCACTTCGTTTTGTCATGAATTCCCCCCCGGATTTACAAAATTAAGTTTTTAAATTTGGAGGCAATACCCGATATAGTCTAATAATGTTGCCATATTACACATCATTGAACTTGAACAAATTATTAGTGACGGTGCTCCTGGTTTGGTGGGAACTTGCCGAATTTTTGGGTATGGAAATGTTCATTGCCTCCCGCTTTCAATTTTGAGTGGATAGGTTAAAAAAGAATTATGTCCCGCCCCGTCAGTCTAAAAATTCGCACACACCTCATAGGGATTTCGTCTTCATATAATAACAATACATGTTCTGATGAGCAATCTTCTCACAATTTGACGATTGACATA
>JBKQRG010000301.1:0-12174 GCA_052144015.1 Desulfomonilaceae bacterium | reverse complement strand
TGTTTTCCCGATCTAATCCTCCGTGATTCGATCTGCGAAGGCGCAGCTTCAACGATTAGTCGCCGGGCCGTCATGCCACGATGAATTGGTCTGCCCTTCCCGTGCCGCGCATAAGTGAATGCTTACGGGCAAACGAGGAGAAGGCTAAATTACCCGCGGAGAAGGGTGTTATATTCAAGCGGTTTTTAACTGTATATATGGTTCAATCTGCGATGCGACCTTCGGAAATACACTCTGAGGAAGCCCTCCCCAACAAAAAGACACCCTAGCCATGGGATGCACATATTATGAATGGACGTTGTGCTCGTATCCGCTCTTCTGTCTGCATAAAAAACCTTGGCATAGCGAATTACATTGCCTATGGTAGGACCAATATGGGATTTACAAGCATTGGACCCACCAGCCCAGCACGCCATGACGATGAACTTGTTGGAATTTGAGCCCGCGATTTTCGGGACAAGCACAAAATATCAGATCCGCCTCTACCTGAAAACCGTGAAGACTCCATCCCGAGGGACGTTTAAGGAGGCGAAGTGATAACTCTCGTACTTATGTATTTGGCCATGGGGGCCTTTATCGGAGTAATCGCCGGCTTGCTGGGTATAGGCGGCGGGTTGGTACTGGTTCCCCTGCTGGTATTCGCCTTCGCTTCCCAGGGGGTTCCCTACGAATCGATAATGCACCTGGCCCTCGGGACCTCTATGGCGAGCATCGTATTTACCGCATTCTCAAGCTTCATGAGTCATCATCGACGGGGTGCAGTGCGCTGGGACATTGTGAGGAGAATTGTTCCTGGGACCCTTGTCGGAACATTTCTCGGATCCTGCGTGGCTTCAAAGATGTCGACAGCGTTCCTGAGTATCCTTTTTGTCGGCTTCCTTTATTATGTCGCCATCCAGATGCTCATAGATCGTAAGCCGGCGCCTTCTCGACAACTACCCGGCCGATTGGGAATGTCCGGAGTAGGGACGTTAATTGGGGTTGTATCAAGCTTCGTGGGAATTGGCGGAGGCGCATTATCTGTACCGTTCATGGCTTGGTGTAATGTCCCCATGCAGCATGCCATCGGCACCTCGGCAGCCATCGGTTTTCCCATTGCCGTTTCTGGAACATTCGGATACGTTTTATCAGGATTGCACGCATCAAACCTGCCCTCGTATTGCATTGGTTATGTGTATCTGCCTGCCTTGGTGGGGTTAGTATGTGCGAGTGTGCTGACAGCCCCTTTGGGGGTTTGGCTAGCGCACCGTTTGCCGGTCAAGATTCTGAAACAGATTTTCGCCGTCGTTCTAGTCATAATGGGAACTCGTGTACTCATCAGTTTGATTTAGACTGAAGGTTACCGACCACGATCGAATTTCGGCCACCTGTTCGGAAATAACTGGCCGAGGATCTAGCTCGGGGCCCCCAGTGTGCAATTCCGTCGGTGAGGACGCTGATCGTGAGACAAAAAACACGAGAATTGTTTTAGATTATTATGTTCCTGACGCTTCAGTCTGCCTGGCTCGAAGCTGTTCTTGCCGTTTATAACCATTGATCATTCAAGCCTGCTGTCGAGCCTGCGCCACCTTCGTAGTAATGAACTCACTCTTTCGCAGCCAGACCGTTTGCATTTCCACGAGAAATTGCCACGCTCTTCACAAGAGCGAACACTTGTTGGCCTGAACTGAGTTTGAGATCAGCCTTCGCTGCAGGAGTAATCCTCGAAAGGAGGGGACAGCCGATGTTCAATCGGACATCCACAAGCGATTCGGGAGTTTCTACTATCTCCTCAACTGTTGCCGAGAAAATATTCTGAACGCTGATCTTGTCGGGTCGGGTCAACGCAATGGCGACATCACGCGACCGGATGCGGACTCGGACGCGCTCCCCTACCGGCACATCGAAGAAAGGAATTTTAAGCGCACCCCCTGCAAACCGCAAACTCGTCAGGCCTCCTGCTCTATCGTGCCCCTCGACTACAGTCCCAAGGACAACGCCGGCATCAAAGGGCCCTGCGAAGTGTTGAAGGTCGATTCGGCTCATCACGTCTTCCACGTTCCCCGTAGCTACGACCTTTCCGGATTCAAGGAGCACTACCATGTCGGCAAGGTTGAGGATTTCATCCAAGGAATGTGTCACGTAGAGTATGGGAATGGAAAGCTCACGTGGAAGGCGGGCGATGAACGGCAACACTTCCCCCTTGCGAGCGCTATCCAGAGAAGCGAGGGGCTCGTCCATGAGCAAGAGACTCGGGCTCGTCAACAATGCCCGCCCTATAGCAACCCTTTGCTTTTCCCCACCGGAAAGCTTTGCGGGCCTGCGGGTCAGCAGATGGCGGATGCCAAGAAGTTCGACTACTTGGTCGTAGCTCACATAGCGCTCGGTGCGCGGTACGAGCTTCATGCCGTAAGTAAGGTTGGCTTTCACCGTGAGATGGGGAAACAATCGTCCATCTTGAAAGATGTATCCACATCGCCTCTTTTCCGGCGGTAAATCTATGGACTGCTCTGAATCGAATAACTTGCGTCCTCTAACCGTAATACGGCCTTCATCAGGAGGGATCAGTCCGGCGACCATGTTTATTACGGAGGTTTTCCCCGCTCCGGAACGCCCGAACAAAGACGTTACCCCCGCGACTCCGGTGGAAAAAGCCACGTCCACAGTGAAACGACCTAGTTTCTTTTTGACTTTGATTTCCAGCACGGGTCAGCCTTTCATTTTCGAAGCCACCCGTCGAGTCAGAATCTCGGAAGCCACAAGGGCCAGCATGGCCACTATCGCCGAGATGACGCACAGCCTGAGTGCCCCGGCATCCCCACCGGGGACTTGAGTCAGAGTATACAAAGCAAGGGGCAATGTCCTGGTTTCACCGGGAATATTGGACACGAATGTTATCGTGGCCCCGAATTCACCAAGGCTTCGAGCGAAAGCCAAGATAACCCCGGTAACGATTCCCGGCATTACCAGAGGAATGGTGATGGTAAAGAACACCATAGCCGGACCGGCCCCCAGCGTGCGTGCGGCAGCTTCCAATCCCTGATCGACGGATTCTATGGAAAGACGAATCGCTCGTACCATGAGAGGAAAGGCCATTACAGCGGAGGCCACAGCCGCTCCTTTCCAATTGAACGCAAACGAAATACCGAGGGCACTGTAAAGTGCCTCTCCCAGCAAGCCCTTGCGCCCCAGGAGAATGAGAAGCACGTAACCAATGACCACCGGGGGCAGGACCAGAGGCAAGTGAATCAAGCCGTCCAGCAAAACTTTGCCCGGGAAGTTCGTTCTTGCCAACACCCAAGCGGCCAGAATCCCCGGGGGCAGGCTCACTGCCACCGCCCAGAAGGATACCCAGAGGCTCAGCCGCAGAGCTTCAGCTTCAAGGGGAGTGAGACTAAATAATTCCATTATGGAAGGCTAGTGAATCCGTACTTCTCAAAAACTGCCTTGGCTTCGGGCGTCTTGAGAAACTCGAGAAAACTCTTTGCAGCGGATGTGGCTTTTCCGGCCACCAATGCAGCAGGGTATACGATCTTAGGGTGGGTATCTCCAGGGAAGATCCCAACCACTTTCACTTTGGGTGTAATTGCGGCATCCGTCGAATACACGATCCCCAAAGGGGCTTCCCCTCGCTCCACCAGCGTCAAGGCTCCGCGTACATCCGCAGCGCGTGCAAGTTTGCTCTCGATTTCCTTCCAGACTCCGAGCTTTTCAAGCGCCGCTTTAGCATACTTGCCGGCCGGCACATGATCCGGATCGCCTGTGGCCAGTTTACCTTCTCCCAGCAACTTTGCCAGGTCCATTTTGGGACCGATTTCCACCTTATTGAGTGAGCTGCCCGATGGGGCTATCAGCGCCAGTTTGTTCCCTAATAGATTGAATCGGCTGCCGGGTTCAATCAGCTTCCGCTCTTCCAAATAGCTCATCCACGGCTCATCCGCGGAAATAAACACACTAGCCGGCGCGCCGTTTTCAATTTGCTTGGCAAGAGTAGAAGATGAGGCATAGGACGGAACAATTATTCCCTTTCCCTTCTCAGCGAATATCTTGCCGATGTCGTTAATGGCATTGGTGGTAGAAGCCGCAGCAAAAACAGTAACGGACTCCGGTTCCGCTGCTTGAACTGCGGAAGTCAACCCCCAAGGCGCCAGCAGCATGACCCCTGCTATCGCATAAATCAATGATCGTTGAATAATCTTTTCCATATCAGATACTCCTCACAATACAAACGAAAGGCTTCCCTCACTTGCCGTCCACTGAATCGGAAACGTCAAAGAATGTAGTCTCTCAACGGGCGAATATTATCACGAGGGCCAAGCAGACTATTAGGGTCAAGAACATGATAAGTTCAACGGTTTTTTCAGAAAGCCGCATTTTCCCTCGGTGAGCCCCGAATCAGCCCAGCCGATCGTGGGGCTTGAGCGTTGGCGGTGTACAGTAAAACTCTCGTGATTCGGATTAGACCTTAGTCTTTACCCAACATAACGCTACTGGCCTTGATTAGGACGCTGACATTCTCACCGACCTTGAGTCCCAATTCCTTGACCGCTTCCACCGTAATTGTGGATGTAAGAGTATTACCTCCACCGATGTCCACCTTCACGTTTGCGATCACCTGGCCTTCCTTGATTGCTGTTACCTTACCTTTGATAATGTTCCGGGTGCTGAGCTTCATCAGTTTTTCCTCCCTCGTAGCAATTTACGTTCGCCGGTCCATGCCTGCGATTTCAAAATAGTTTCGACTGGGCACGTACTCACCGCCAAGGTACTCAAACCTCTGTGTTCCACTATGTGCAATATCCATGCCCTAGTCAAGATTGTGGGATTGACCTTAAATAGAGCGACAACGGGCTGAACAACGGGCGGACCAGCCAGAGCCAAAATGGCTCACTAGAAAACAATATTGACTAAACGTTAAGTAAAACAAATAAATATAAACGAGCCATAAAGGCTTACGTAGAACAAAAACGAGCCCTTGTGACTTTATTAGCTTTTCGGGGGGGGGCGCGTTTGGCATATGTTTGCTCCAGATCCCTATAGAACATCTTGGCCGCACCATTCCCCACTAATCCGAACGAAGAGCTGGCACCTCCAAGCAAGCGGCTAGGTGGCTTTATCAACCCAATAAGGCTTGAACCGCTACCCTCAATGCACCTCAGCAATCACTCCTGAAAAATTCCCCTCACACCTGGTCTCTCAATTGACCCAACGGCTCTATCCGGGACCCACACCCTGTGCTTTCGTCATCCGGTCTCGTCAAGTTGAATGCGGCCAGGGGACAACAGTCTCAACAGCCACGCCTCACTGGCCTCTAACATTGCCAGGCGGAAATCCAGCGCCGCAGACTCTGTCTCTGTCTTGCACAGTGCCCTCTTATCTTTCAGACTTTTCTGGCTACTACAACATACTGACAACTGGCCGGCAATGAGATCGGCCACGGCTCTGGGAGAATCAAATCTGGCAAAATGGAGTTTAGCCAGGAATTCCAGACGAAGGTCACGCACATTCATGACAGGTGAGGCCAACCACTCCAGAAAAACAAGTCGGCCTTCGTCAGTTATAGCAAAGACCTTCTTGGCCGGGCGGGTTCCCTGGTCTACCCGGTCATGCCGCACGAGCCCATCTTTCTCGAGCCCTGCCAGAACAGCGTAAATGTGGCTTGTACGCAGGCCCCAGACTTCTCCTAGGCGTTGGTTTAGCTCACGACAAAGCTCGTAACCATGTGATGGTCCGTGATAAAGCACTCCCAGAACAGGGAAATCCGAGCGGTTACGCGGCTGCCGGTCGTATGGAATACCCGTTGTGTGAACATTCGTTTTAGGAATATCAGCGAACAACTTATCGCCCTTCATGTTGAGCGCAGAATCAATCGGCAACGGTGCTTCCAAGAACTGACCCGGCGCCCATTACCTCAGTGCTGCTGCTTTAAGCATTTTGTCCTCGGTCCTGGTCATATGGCCTGAACCGGTAACCAATCCCTTTGACGGTTTCGATCATCCATGCGTAGTCGCCAAGCTTTCGCCTCAGCCGCGCGATCTGTGCATCTAATGACCGATCTGTAGTTCGGAAATCCCCCCCCTTTACAGCTCGTTTAATCTGACCTCGAGTGACCGCCTGACCGGGCCTTTGCGCCAAGAAGTAGAGAAGTTCGTGCTCGGTTCCGGTCAAGGTTGAAGCAGCCCCGCTAAGGATCAGGTTATTGATGAGAGGATCTATCATGAGACCATCTGCGTTCATCACGCCGCCTCTTCTTTCTGTCGTAGTGAACAACAAGGATTTTTTCTTTTACTATGGAGTGCCCGGCTGTACCCTTGTTGTCACACACATTCACTACGCGGATTTGCCAAAGGGACAAATCGTATAACGGCACTCTTCACTGTTTACGCATAGCCCAGCACGACCGAATTAGGCCAAATCTCGGAGGCCCGGACCGCGATTCACCCAATGGCGCCATCCGGAATCCACCCTGTGCTTTCATCATCCGCTCCAAGCAATTTTCTTCTTGCTTCGGGTTATTCCCCTGAACCGGTAACCCATCCCTCTGACGGTTTCAATCAGTTGAGCTGCGTCGCCAAGTTTTCGCCTCAGTTGCACCATCTGCACATCTAATGACCGATCCGTATCATGTAAATCACGCCCTTTTACAGCTCGTGTAATCTGATCTCGAGTGAGTACCTGGCCCGGCCTCTGCGCCAAGAAGTAGAGAATTGCGAACTCGATCGCCGTCAACCTTAGCACCGCGCCGTGAAGGATTACCTTATGGTCGAAAGGATCAACCACCAGACCATCCATGTTCAGGGCTCCGTTCTCAATGTCTGCATGCTGATCCTTTTTCCGCAAGATTTTCTCCATCACAGCCTGGAGAAGGCGAGTGCTGAGCGGCCTGGTGAGACAATTATCCGCTCCTAGCCGCCTCCCGGCGACGATATCCGAGTCTCTACCTTTGGCGGCGATTATTATGATGGGAATGTGGTCCGTCATGGGGTTGCGCTTCAGTTCGCGGCAAACATTAAGGCCACCCCGGCTCGATGCCTTCAGATCGATCAGTATGAGATCGGGACGGTGGTAGATCGCTTCTGAAATTGCCTTTTCAGAGCCAAGAACGCCTTTCACCAGGTAGTCGCCAGTAGGAAGATTATGCCTCACTAGCTTCAGGATGCGTGATTCGCCGTCAACAACAATTATTTTCTCTTTTGCCATCAGTCTGTCGGCCTGTAAATCTTGTGTCATACGAATTCCGCTACGCAGATTTGCCGAAGGGACAAGCGGGATAACGGCATTCATTACATTGCAGGCACAGCCCGCCATGAGCCAATTGGGCCAAATCGCGGCGAGAGATCTTTTCTCCTGCCAGAATTCGGGGCAGCAGCAGATCAAGAACGGTTGTTCTGTGGAATATAGCGGCGGCAGGAACTCCGATTACCGGGATTCCTTTTATGCGCACCAAAAGCAACATCGCCCCGGGCATGACCGAAGAGCCAAAAAGCAAGTCTTCCGCCCCGGCCTTTATAATTCCTGCTCGCGTAACATCATCCGGATCCACCGACATGCCTCCGGTCGCTACGATCAACTCGACTCCTGCTTCTAAATAACTTTCGACGGTACGAGCGATAAAATCTGCATTATCCGGCGTGAAAGTGATTCTCGTTATTTCACAATTAAGCGCATTCAGCTTGGGCGTCAGCGCGTCCACGAACCTGTCCTTGATCAGTCCCTCGTAAACCTCTTGGCCTGTGATTATGAGTCCGGTCCGCGGTCGGGAAAGCTCCTTAACTGCAAAAACACCTCCGCAATCTCGCGCCACGGCAACAGCCTTGTTCACGAGATCCTGTTCGATTGCCAGTGGAATAGCCTTCGTCCCCGCAACCATCTCGCCTTTTCTTACCAGCGTATTGTTGTGGATGCTCGCACACATGATTCCATCAACAAGATTGAAATCCGTCAGCGCTGCCACGTTCACCTTAAGAAGACCGTCGCGTGCAGCAAAGAGGTTGATCTTCCCTTCAGAAGGCTTAGGCTTAAACGTTATGCCGGGGCCAGATAGAGCCTCGGCTAGCTTCAGGGCCGCTTCGTCTTCGTGCATAGCGGAATCATTGATTTCTACTACGCACAAATGTCTCTTTCCCAACCGAGCCAAATGATCCAGGTCTTCCCTCGTTACTATTTGCCCTTTTTTGAAGGCCGCCCCCTTGAATTCGCCGGGACGGATCTCAGTGATATCGTGAGCCAGAGCCATGCCCACGGCGTCAGCCAAGTCAATAAGCTGCATCTTATATGCAAAAGGCTCAGGCATAATTGTCACTCCACATGATTGTTTGTAGCGTCCTTCGGCGCGATCCCCGATACCCACTTTTGCGTGCTGGTCGAGAACGCTAACTCATGGTCCCTGTCTGTCAACTCACCAGGTAAAGCTGCGCGTGTTCTCCGCAAGCAGGCCACTGTCGCCTTGAGCATGGCCAGCCGATAGTCCAAAACCGCGCGTTCCACTTCCACTTTCGAGGCTTCTTTCCGTGCCATCTGCCGTTTTGCGTTTTCCCGACATACTTTCAACTGGTCATCGATGAGCTTTGCCGCCACCTCAGGAGATTCCAGCCGGGCAAAGTAGAGTTTGGCAAAGAATTCCATTCGTATGTCGCGAACGTTGCTGACAGGTGAAGTCATCCACGTCGTAAAGACTTTTCTACCCTCCGCGGTTATGCAGAAAACCTTCTTGGCCGGCCGATTTTCCTGGTCTATCCGCTCATGAGACACCAAACCGTCCTTTTCGAGTCCGATCAGGAGGGCGTAAATGTGACTGGTGCGGAGTATCCAGATCTCACCAAGGCGTTCTCTCAGCTCAGCACAAAGATCGTACCCATGGGCCGGACCGAGCATGAGCACGCCCAGCAATGGGTAGTCGGCAGGGTTCCGTTCTTTCCTGTCATCACTCGCACTAGAATGTTGATTATTCATGATGTGAATAGTCACTACCATTCTCATATCGTTTGTGTCAAGTGAAAAACGTCTTTTTCCTGAGCAGCATCTTTCGCTCGGAAATCCAGAGGCCTTCGTCTTTGGATGCAGCAAAGAGCTTTGCGTTTCAAGGGAAATCTTCCAGGAGATTGCTTCGCGCAAGAATAAGTGTTTGGCGCCGCTCGCAACCCGATCGATACATCTTTCCGACGAATCTCCTTGACAGGGTAAATACCTCACGCGTATAGTTGCGTGGACCCTATTCATAATGTGAATAGTCATAATGTGAGAATTCACGTCGTGACCATTTACCGGTACTCGAGATTCGCTGGTGCCTCTGACGCGGAAGTCCTGTGTGAGAAACTACTGCCGCTGGGCTGTGGTTGTTCTTGAACTGAACATTCCGCCCGATCAGATGGTGGGCGCTATTTTCACTGCATTGTCATGAGTTAGGGAGGGATGAAAAATGATCTGTCTCAGGAAATACGTGGTTTTGGCTTTGATCGCCTTTGCCCTGCCGCTTTTCGCTGGACCGGCCGAGGCTTGGGAGTTCAACCTGAAAGGCTTCTTTAATTGGCAGTATGACTACATTACTCAGCAAGGACATCAAGGCTTCTTCGGCCCATTCGATTTCGCGATGCAATCCGGTTTTTCGCCACCAGCCCCTTTCAGTGGGACAGTAGACGGAGTCGGGACCTGGGCGCCTCTCAACGGCTGGCTGGGCGAGCGTTGGCCGGTCGGAATCGTGTCCGGCTCCGACAGTTCGTGGCAGACGGTGTACATGGATGTGGACCTGGAGTTCAAGCTCAATCCGGCCATCAAGGTGACCGGAACTTACCATATTGGTGAGTGGCTCGACCAAAATGGAGACGGGAACACAGGGTTAGGTAATCTCGTTAACTCCGAGGGATTGGCTTACCGGTACTCAGGAATCAAACGGAGCTTCTCGCCAGGTTACTGGAACACCCTCTACATGAATGTGGAGCTGCCCTGGGGGACTGTTGCATTCGGCAAACGCCCCTCCATCTTCGGATTGGGCCTCGGCTATTGGAACGGGACGGATTCTCAATCAACCGAATCCCTCCAGATGAGTGTGCCCTGGGGGCCATTTCGGTTCGCTTCAGGCTTTTATCCATCGAGGCGCGCGACCGCGCCGGCTGACACTGTGCTGGCGACGGTGCCGGGCCCTGTTTACTATAACGAGGATTGGGATAAGAACAATACGCGCCTCTGGGACCTGAGTCCGATTGGGTTGGTGACCTACCGGCAAGGCCCCATGGAGGCCGGTTTCAGGGCCAATTGGATCAACAGGCATCGTGGCGGCGAGGGCATCCTGGCGCTGCCTGCTACCCGAGCCGGCAGACCTTCCCGGGACCAGACGGATTGGTATTTTGCTTTGTATTTCAAATATTTCAATGGGCGCTTATTTGCCAACTCAGAATTGGACATGTATGAACAGGCAAACAACACTACCCGTATAACTGCCGCGGGCGCGCCTCTCGGAGGCGTGCGTAACACCTACATCAGGAACTGGCGGTGGATGGTGGAAACGGGAGCGATCTGCGGACCGGCAAAAGTATCGTTACTTTACGCATGGCTGCAGGGCGACGACCGACGGGGAGGTCAGTTTAACGGAACAGGGGCAGGCACGCAGGGCGCCTTTTTCGTGGATTATATAGACACGCGCGGCACCCTTCGGACATCGACCGGCTCGAATACAGGGGTTTTCCGACCATATAGCTACCTCATGGTGTACAGGTACGGACTGGGAATGTTCGTCAACCCGGACACGGGAAACGGGTATGCAGAGGATGCTTCCATATGGGCTGCCAGGGCGGATTACGCCGTTGCAGCCAACCTCAATTTATTCGGTACATTTTTCTGGGCTGACCGGGCGTCCAAGAGTGGATTTGGCTGGGGTTGCATCAGGCCCGACCTCGCACTCTTGAGGAATAACGGCAACACCAGCAACGGGTACCCCAGTCTGAACGTTCTCAATCCTCTTGCCGCTGGCACGGGTTTTGTGCCGAACGGCATTTTCGGTGTGTGGCGCCAGGGGGTCGACCGCCCTGGCTTCGCTGGGGCCTTGGCTGGGCCACCGTTCCGCGGGGGTGCGCCGAATATTCCTAATACAGGCCTCGGATGGGAAGTGGATGCGGGGTTCTCCTGGGCGTTGCTCGAAAATTTGACAGTGGATTCTACGTTCGCGTTCTGGATGCCCGGAGATTGGTTCAAATGGGCCTGTATCGATAAGCGAGTGGCCAACTGGTATACGGCCGCGGTTATTGGCAGCACGTTCCCGGATGATTGGGGCATCAAGCCCGACAAAAACATCGACCCTATATTCGGGATGGAGTTTATGGTCCGAGGCAAGTTCTGAGACTTGAAAAGCTTGCCTTTATGTGTATAGCGCAGACGGCCGAAAATGTGGCGGGCAGAATCAGCTGCAACGACAGTATAAGGAGGATCGTACCACAATTTTGTGAGACTTTGTGGTTGCCCAACGGCCTCCTGGCACTGTCAAAGCGTTGTCAACGCGACAAAGCGGAGGAGCCCGGGTGCACCGCGTAGGATCGGGTTTTCAATGGTATTCGCCGAAGCATCCAGTGCATCTAGGGGCTTTGTTGCTTTCTGAGTCGATCTTCTCTGTCTGGGCCGGGATTTTCCTGCAGAGTTCGAGGTGACTACGATGTCAATCTTGCTGGGTGGTAACATTTGGGTGGGATTCGAAGGCGACATCCACATCGAACAAAGCAAGTTGGCAAGAAACAATGCCGAACTGGATGCAGAAATAGTCAGGATAGGCAAAGAACCGGGGAAAGAAATTGCCAGTCCCGCGGAAGCCAGGGATATGTTAGGGATTCCGCCGTTGAACAGGTGAGAGGATCGCCTAAGCCTCTATCCGAGAGAGCTTAAGTGCGTTCCCCGGAAAGGGGCTAGAGGCACAAAGTGAAGTCTTCATGGGTGAGGGTTTCGCACAGGTTCATTCTATTTGGAGGTCTGAAATGTCCAAAGATGGATTCCCTCACATCTTCGGTGCAGGCAAGATAGGGAAGTTCACCGTTGAAAACCGCATAAAGTACGCAGCGTGCTGTGTGAGCAATTTTAACTCACGCGACGGGTTTCTTACAGAAAGAGAATTTGCTCGCGATCAGGTTATTGCTCAGACCGGCGCGTCCATCATGACCAATCAGGGAGCGTATCCTGACGTGTCCGGAGAAGGAAAGGCCTAGTATAGCCAGC
>JBKQRG010000300.1:0-12715 GCA_052144015.1 Desulfomonilaceae bacterium | reverse complement strand
TTGAATGAAGATCGAATCCAGCGTACAATTTCATGGGCGCCTCCTGTTTTTGTGCCGTAACACGTGGGGGCATTATATCCCCTTAAAACAGAGGCGCCTATCCAGGCTTTATCGCTTTACCCCCCCCCGGTATAAAGCCTCTTAGATGATTATCAGATCTGCTCTTGGCTCAATTGTCATATGTGAAGCTACTCGTGTGGGCCCGGCGTGATATTCCTTTCCAGAATAGGCACCAACTGGAGTAGCGAGACCGTCGTCGTGTACCAGACCACGTCCAGGTCGATCTCAAAGTACGCGTGAACGAGACGGTTGCGCATGCCAAGGATGGATTTCCAGGGAACCTCGGGAAGGGTTTCCCGGCAACCTTCAGAGATCTTCGAAGCTGCTTCTCCTATTATTTCAATACACTTCATCAATCCCAAAGCCAGCAATCGATCTTTATCGAGATCCTCTCTGGTCTTCCCCTCAGCGAAATGAACTGCTTCACGAGCCGCATCTAGCATGTGTCGCAGCCGAATTTGATCATCCTCTCGCATACTGAACCTCGGCCTCAGCCATTACTTTGTCTCTGAAATAACGGCTCAGCTCATAAGGGGTCCGAAGATCCACCTTGCAGCCACCAAGAGCTTCTGAGAGTTCCTGCTCCATATCAGCAAGCTCAAAATAACCGGGAGTCTGCCCTTCCTCGAACTCTACAATGAAATCTATGTCGCTCTCCGGTCCGAAATCCTTGCGGAGATATGACCCGAAGATGGATAGCTTCTTGATATGGTGCTTTCGACAGAAATCTTCGATCAAGTCACGAGGAATAATAGGGCGCGCCTGATTCATGGCATCCCTCCTGCGCTCTTCGGGCCACTGGAGCATGACCTTCCACGAAAATATCCTTTTCCGAGACGGAAGGCAATGAGGCAAGCCTGAATCATCTAAGAAAGAGGCCGGATCTGCCCTCGATTTACAGGTAGGTTTGAATTGTCCTTGCGAGGAGTATTGATGCCTTGATTACTGTATCTGCATCCTACTCATTCCCATGGTTTGCATTCTCGACAGTTCGGGTTAATTGTTATCTCAACTTGACAATTAGTATCAACAGCATCTTGGGAGTTTCGAGGGCTCGGGAGGTATGATAAGATGCTGGCACACGTTAACCTATGGAAGGGAAATATCATTGGAAAGTAATCCAATTAAAGAATCTCTAGCCTCCAAGGAACGCACGTTTGAATGCAAAGTCTACTACGAAGACACTGATTGCATGGGAGTCGTTTACCATGCCAATTATTTGAGATATCTGGAGAGGGCTCGAACGGAGTACCTGGAAGATCGATTGGCCGGGGTTGTCGCGTACCATGACCGCGGGTATTCATTTATGGTGCACAAAGTCGAAATGGTTTTTCATGCACCTGCAAAATTGGGCGATCAGCTTGTGGTTCGATCCTGGATCGAAAATACGACGCGCTTCAGAATAGTTGTAAAGCAAATTATCATAAAAAAAGGTGAACCTCGCGATTACCTTGTCACGGCCACCATTACACTGGTTCCGGTAAGTGTGGAAGGTGAACTGATACAGGTTCCGGCAGAATTCCACGCTCTCTAGGCCCGATCCAATTATCCCACGGAGATTTCCGATGGAAAAATCGAGGCGCTCAGTCTCAATTATCATATCAGCTTCATTGATATTAGGAGCTGTCGTAGCCGGGCCGGTGCGAAGCTCTGAAACCGATCAATTGATAGACAAGGGCCTGAAAAACTCGGGAATAGCAGGGCAGCTGGAAACACTGCCGGAGATCGTAACTTCTTGCATTCCCGATGATGTTATTCCTGATAAGAGAACGAGGCGAGAAACTGTAAACCTGGTTAAAGAAACGGCGGGCAGAGAGGTACTGCTGTCGACAGTTCATGCAGCTGTAAAAGAGAATTTAGATAACGATAAACTCCAAGCGGTTTTGAAATTCTATGATTCCAGGATCGGCAAGAAGGTAGGACGCTTATACGAAACTGCGCTCGATCCCGAGCTAATAAGAGATTTGAGAGAAAGGCGGACCATACTTGCGGCCTTGAATGAGACTCGAGTGGCTACGCTGGAGCGGATCGTCTCCGCTGGCGGCCTCTTGGAGGCAAATGCAAATCTGCTTAATGCGATGGTCGAGGGGTTAGTCGAGGGGTATGCAAGTGAAGTCGCTAAAGCGGATCGCCCTAACAATGAGACCAAGAAACAGATAAGAATCGCCCTCAAAGAGGCGATTGTGGGCTCAAACCGAAGCCGAGAGTTTGCGCTCATAGGCTTAGCCCGTACATTGCAATCCCTGGATGACAAGGAACTACAGGAGTTTGCTATTTTTTGTGATTCCGACGCGGGGACCTGGTTCAACAGGTCAGTGCAAAAAGGTTTGGAAAATGCAGTAACTAAGACTGGAGTTGCTTTGGGAACTGCCGTTGCACGCTGGCGTTTACATAGTGAAAAAGGCAATGATGAAGGGGCAATGCAGAATAAGAAATAGACTTCATGCATGTCGCTGAGTAGCGCGTTAAAAGTACGCAGAAGCCTACCTCCGACCACCCGGGTATCATGCTAAGTAAAAGAACAAGACCAACAATCGGATTTCTCATTCTGTCAATGTGTTGCCTCATATCGGACCATTCGTCCGGTGAAGAAGGTGTATATAGACAATATGTCGATCCCGCGGGCCGCTTTAGTTTTGAATATCCGGCAACTATGAGATTGGAAGCAGCTAATCATGACGAGGTGAAAATTTATCACCCCGCTGCATCGTTTCGCATCTCCGTGTTTGTTGAACGGAGGCAGGGGAAGTCTGATTTGACAGCAGACATTCTTCTGGCGGTATTAAAGAAAAGATTACAGGAAGAAATGAAAAATGTTTCAGTGCTGGGAGAAGGAAAACTGGCAAACGTGAAAGGTTCTCAAGGATATATCGCGGTTTCTTTTACCGACAAAAAAGGAACGCAATTGGTTCAAATGGTCCAGTACTATGTTTCTGAAGATCGTTTCCTCCAGATGACCATCTCAGATCGTCCGGAAGGATTCAAGAATCTTGAAACCGTAATTCGCAAGATCCATCAGTCTCTCAAGATACTTAATCCCAAATTGAAATGATGTTGGGGGAAACCGAATTAGCTGCGCATTGACATATCTTTAGGATATGAAACTCTGCGTGATTAAAATTAGAGGCCATAAAAATTGTCCGATTTTCAAATAAATTCAGATTTTGTCCCCCGCGGCGATCAGCCCGCGGCTATTGAAGAATTAGCAATGGGAGTGAAGAAGGGCCATAAACATCAGGTTTTGCTGGGCGTTACGGGTTCCGGCAAGACGTACACTATGGCCAATGTAATAGAACGCTCCGGCAAAACCTCTCTAATACTGGCGCCAAATAAAACTTTGGCCGCCCAACTCTTTAATGAATTTAAGGCTCTATTCCCCGGAAACGCAGTCGAATATTTCGTCTCGTATTACGATTACTATCAACCTGAAGCTTACCTTCCGCAAAGCGATACGTACATTGAAAAAGATTCCAGCATCAATGAAACCATTGACAAGATGCGGCATTCTGCAACCAGATCTCTCCTTGAACGCCGCGATGTCATAATTATAGCTTCCGTTTCCTGCATTTACGGCCTCGGATCGCCTGAGGCCTACCGTAATATGTTGGTACATCTGATTTCCAAACAGGAAAGTGATAGGGATGCAGTCCTCCGAAACCTCGTGGAGATACAGTACCAACGGAATGATATCGATTTTCATCGAGGCACATTCAGAGTTCGGGGTGATGTTGTCGAAGTTTTTCCCGCTTATGAAGAATTAGTGGCAGTGAGAATCGAATTTTTCGGGGACGTTGTCGACGCGATCTATGAGATCGATCCGTTGCGGGGTAAGGTCATCAGAGCGCTGGACCGTCTGGCTATCTATCCCGCCAGCCACTACGTAACTGAGCGATCACGACTTCTTGAATCCGTAGACATGATCCTCGATGAAATGAAAGAGCGGGTCGAATTTTTCAGGAGCCAAAACAAGCTCATCGAGGCGCAGCGAATCGAAGAAAGAACTCGATTCGATGTGGAAATGCTCAAAGAAATGGGCTACTGCAACGGTATTGAAAACTATTCTCGCTACCTAACGGGCCGAAACGCGGGAGATCCGCCGCCGACTCTCCTGGAATATTTCCCTGAGGATGCTCTTTTTTTTATTGACGAATCACACGTGAGCGTTCCTCAGCTTCGAGGTATGTTCAGAGGTGATCGATCCCGCAAACAAACCCTCGTGGAATATGGATTTCGGCTTCCGAGCGCTCTGGACAATCGGCCCCTAAGATTCGAGGAATTTCAGGAACATGTTTCGCAGGTCATTTATGTTTCCGCCACACCGGCCGCTTACGAGTTGGAGAAAGCACAGGGCAGTGTTGTTCAGCAAATGATTCGTCCCACCGGCCTCATGGATCCGGCTATCGAGTTGCGTCCTGCTTCGGATCAGGTGGACGATTTGCTTCACGAAATACAACGAAGCGTAGAAAATGACCAGCGAGTCCTGGTAACAACACTCACAAAAAAAATGGCCGAGGATTTGACCGAATATTATGGCGCCCTGGGAGTCAGAGTCCGGTATTTGCACTCTGAAATCAAAACTATTGAGCGAATGGAGATCATCCGAGATCTGCGGCTCGGCGAATTCGATGTTCTGATCGGAATCAACCTATTGCGAGAAGGACTTGATATTCCGGAAGTTTCTTTGGTCGCGATACTTGACGCTGATAAAGAAGGCTTTCTTCGGTCCGAACGCTCATTAATTCAGACCGCAGGACGAGCGGCAAGGAACGTGGACGGGAAGGTTATCCTTTATGCCGATGTTGTGACTGAATCCATTCGCAAAACCATGGATGAAACTAATCGTCGTAGAACAGTACAAGCTGAGTTCAATAGAGAGAACAACATCACACCTGAAACAATCCGCAAGAATATCACGGACATTCTTTCGTCTTTGGCAGAGCAGGACTATGTTACGGTCGAGACGGAAGAGGAGGCTGAATCGGAAATAGCCTCTATTCCTGTGGAGCGGATTTCGCGAGAAATCAACAAACTGACCGCTCAAATGTTTGAAGCTGCCCGCGATCTTGAATTCGAGAAAGCCGCGGAGCTAAGGGACCTCATTCGAGCGCTGGAGCAGAAACAGATCAAGTACGGATCGCCATGATTGGGCATTCGCTCACTAGTTTTGACTGGAGTTTTGCGCTTCTATTTAGTATTATTCTGTTTTTCTCAACAATAATATTGTCATGAGGTGTGCGTAATGCATGTTGGGGTTATTGGAGCGGGTTATGTGGGACTAGTCACTGGGACCTGCTTTGCTGAAATGGGTAATGACGTAGTGATTATGGATATTGATGAGGTCAGAGTTGAAGGCCTTTTAAAAGGCAGAGTGCCGATTTACGAACCGGGCCTTGAACAAATGGTCACTCGGAACAGGGCCGAGCAGCGATTACATTTCACGACTGAGATTACGACGGCTGTGGAAAACGCGCTCATTATATTTATAGCAGTGGGCACGCCTCCGGACGATTACGGATGCGCGGACCTTACGCAGGTTTATTCGGTAGCCCGTGAAATCGGTCGATGCATAAACAGTTACAAAATCGTTGTCACGAAAAGCACGGTACCGGTAGGGACTACCGAAAAAATCAGAGAAATTATTTCGGAAGAAACGGGTCATCAATTCGATGTGGCCTCCAATCCGGAATTTCTCAAAGAAGGCAATGCTATTGATGATTGCATGAAACCCGACAGGATAGTGATCGGAGTAAACGATGCAGTGGTAGGAGAGAAGCTGAAGGAGCTTTACAGCCCTTTTGTTCGAACCGGCAAACCCATTTTCGTAATGGACATAGCGTCTGCAGAGATGACAAAGTATGCGGCTAATGGATTATTGGCCGCCAAGATATCGTTCATAAATGAGCTTTCTCGTCTTTGCGAGAAGGTCGGGGCGGATATTGAAATGGTTCGTAGCGGAATCGGCGCCGACCCCAGGATCGGTCCGCAATTCCTCTTCGCGGGCATCGGTTACGGAGGTTCCTGTTTTCCCAAAGATGTGGACGCGCTTACTCGCACCGGAATCCAGTACAATGTTCCTCTTAAAATATTGGAATCCGTTCAGGAGGCTAACAAGGCTCAAAGATCGCACTTCTTAAATAAGGTATTAAATCATTATGGAGAAGACGGAATCGTTGGGAAACATTTCGCTATTTGGGGATTGAGTTTCAAACCGAGGACCGACGATATTCGGGATGCTCCGTCTATTGAGATCATCCGTGCTTTGCTGGCGAGAGGAGCTCGAATAAGGGCTTTCGATCCGGTGGCTATGGAAAATGCCGGGCGCATCCTCGGAGATTCAATTGAATATTGTGCCGGCAATTACGAATGTCTGGAAGGCGTACATGGTTTGATCATAATGACTGAATGGAATGTTTTCCGACATCCGGATTTTGATAAATTGAAACAATTATTGATCGAGCCTGTAATCTTTGATGGTCGAAACTTATATAATCCGCGCAAAATGGCCGAAAAAGGGTTTGTCTATTACAGTATAGGCCGATAAGAGTAAAAAATGGATTTTCCGGGAAATCCTTTTTTTCTGTAAATCAGGAGGTTGCCCGGTTACTTTAACAATATGAGGTAAGTTCCTAGCTTCTAGAAAAGATTTCAGCGCTGAGGATTTCATCCCGATTGCGCTCCAATCAAATGACCAGTGTTGCCGGCATAAGGTCTCCGCGCGGCGTAAGAAACAGTAATTGAGATTTTTTGGAGTCGGGTTCGGAAGGGATTGCGTGAACAAACGTATCCCCGCAAAAAGCCCCCGGACGTCAAGTGCAGCAAAGAATCTTTTTAGTCATTGAGTTTTTCGATCTCCGGCAATGCAGGCAATGAAGCTAAATCAGGAAGCCCGAATACCTCGAGGAATCTTTTAGAAGTGCCATAAAGCATGGGACGGCCCGCGATATCTTTTCGTCCTACGATAGCAACCAAATCGCGTTCCACCAAGCTTCTCAGTGGGGCAGATGACTCCACTCCCCGGATCTGCTCAATACGACTTTTGGTTACAGGCTGATTGTAAGCAACAATTGACAGAGTTTCCAGGGCCGCTCTACTCAATCGGGCCGGTTTCATTCTTCTCATTTCAAGAATCCATGGAGCAATATTTGGCAAAGATCTGAATTGATATCCTCCGGCTACCTTTACGAGCACAAATCCTCGCGATCGTTGCAGATATTCATCTTGCAATTCGTCCAGCACCGATTGAATTTTATCCGCTGATGTTCCCTGTATGACAGCGGCCAGACTGTCGACCGTCACTGGCTCCGAATGAGCGAAGATAAGGCCTTCGATTATTGATTTTAAAAGTTCTCGGTCCACGGTTCTTACCCCTGCTTTAAGGCAATGACATATCACGATCTCTGTTTTGATACCAACATCGGTTGTGGTAAAATGAGGGGATTCCAAATTGGATCAGTTACATTATCTTCCGGGGTATACATGAAAGCTGTAGAAGATAATCCTGAGGGTATTCTCGAGGCGGACATTGTTGTTGGGATTCCCTCGTACAATGAAGCGTCATCAATATTCTTTCCTACCCAGCAGGCCGATAAAGGATTGACCAAGTATTACAATGAGCATTCAGCTGTCATCATCAATTGTGACAATAATTCGCCGGATAATACTCATGAAGCTTTTATGAAGACCCCTACAAAGACTCCGAAAATTTATTTATCGACCGAGGACGGGGTTAAAGGCAAAGGCAATAATCTGCAGAATCTCTTCTCCAAAGCTGTTGAGCTTTCCGCAAAGGCAATTATTGTGGTCGACGCTGATCTCAAGAGTATAACCCCCCTTTGGATACGTGATCTGGGTAATCCGCTTTTCGACAATTACGATTTTGTGGCTCCACTCTATGTCCGTCACAAATACGACGGCACATTGACTACGAATCTGGCATATCCTCTTACTCGCGCTCTGTACGGCCGGAGGATCAGGCAGCCCATCAACGGGGATTACGGATTTTCCGGGAATCTGGCCGGCATTTATATGGAATCTGAAGTGTGGACCGATGCTGCAGCGCATTTCGGCATAGATATATGGATGACCACGCTCGCGATGCGTCGTCGTGTGTCAGTGATTCAGTCGTTTATGGGCAAGCCGAAGATACACACGCCTAAGAATCCTATCGAGAGCACCGTTACTGTGTTTCGGGACGTGGTGGAGACCATATTTCGGCTGATGATGCGATTCGATTCGTTTTGGAAAGATGTCAAATGGAGCCGTCCCACAGCGGTTTACGGTATGAGCCTAGGAGATCCGGAGCTTCCTCCGGCTATGGAATTTGATATCAAAGTACTTGCAGATTATTTCCTGACAGGACTTCATGTTCATAAAGACATATATAATGCGATTCTCGATCAGCAGAACATAAACAAATTGGAAGAAGTCGCTGAATTGCCCCCGGCTGGATTTGAATTCCCCACAGGCCTGTGGGCCAAAGTCATCTATGATTTCGCTATAGCGTACAAAAGGAACCTGCTGCCCATAGATCAATTAGTGGAAGTGCTCTTGCCGCTGTTCTATGGAAAAACTTGGTCATTCGTTTTGGAGACCCAGTCGATGAATACCCAGCAGGTAGAGGAGTTCATTGAGGATCAATGCCTGCAATTTGAGAAAAGCAAACCTTACCTTGTGGAACGTTGGTTTTCCAGGTGAACTCTCCAGTGCTGAATTGTGATCAAAGGAGTTGGCAATGCCCAAGATTCTAATAGTAGATGATGAAGAAGGTATCCGTATGCTTTACTCGATGGAATTACATGATGAAGGTTATGAGGTAATTACGTTGCCCGATGGTAAGGGTCTCCTGGCAACTATTGAGACGGAAAGGCCTGACTGTATTATTTTGGATATTAAGATGCGTGACTATAACGGATTGGACCTGCTGCAAGAGATTCGGAAAGAGCATTATGACATGCCGGTTATACTAAACTCAGCTTATTCCAGCTTCAAGGTGGATCTCAAGGCAGTGGCTGCTGATTATTATGTGGTAAAAAGCTCAGACTTGGCCGAACTTAAGGAAAAATTGAGAGTGGCCCTGGAGGCCAAGATACCTGAATAATAAATGAGTTCATTTATCAATTAGCAATGTTTATTAAAAACCCGGGTCTGCGCGCCCGGTTTTTTTCTGATATCAGTTCGGATTCGAGGGTGAGGTGAAATCCATGAAATACCGAGAAGAGTACGACACAATGGGAGCGGTTCAGGTCCCCGAAGATGCTTACTATGGCGCACAGACTCAACGAGCTGTGGAAAATTTCGCCGTAAGCGGTCTAGTGTTTCATCCATCATTTTTCAGAGCGCTCGGCATGGTCAAGAAATTCGCAGCGAAAGCAAACATGGAACTCGGATTGCTCAAGCCGGAAATTGCAACAGCAATTATTAGGGCTGCGGCAGAGGTCCAAAGCGGGAAATTTGATGATCAGTTTGTGCTGGATGTCTTCCAAACAGGCTCGGGAACTTCCACCAACATGAATGCCAACGAGGTAATCGCCCGTCGTGCCAATGAGATACTCACCGGAAAACTCGACAGCAAATCGCCCATTCATCCCAACGATCACGTGAACATGGGGCAGTCGAGCAATGACGTGATTCCTACGACGATCCACATCGCCGCATTGACGGAAATTAGGAATCGGCTTGTCCCGGCAATGGAAAAGCTGGTAGCAAGCCTCACCAAGAAGGCGGAAGAATTCAATGACGTCATGAAAATTGGGCGAACCCATCTGCAGGATGCTGTTCCCATAACGCTTGGAAATGAATTTAGCGGATACGCTCGTCAGGCGGAACTTGGGATATCCAGAATAAATGGTGTGCAAGGGTCGCTTTCAGAGCTGGCGCTTGGTGGGACCGCTGTCGGAAACGGCTTAAACACTCATCCGGAATTCGCGGCCAAGGTCATAAATTTCATTGCTCAAGAAACGGGTTGCCCTTTTAAAGAGGCGGCGAACCACTTCGAAGCCCAAGCAGCGCAGGATGCAGCTGTGGAAACCAGTGGAGCACTGAAAACTATTGCCGTCAGTCTGGCCAAAATAGCTAACGATATCAGATGGCTTTCATCCGGTCCCCGGTGCGGCATCGGTGAAATCAATATACCGGCTCTGCAGCCGGGATCATCCATCATGCCCGGCAAGGTTAATCCCGTAATGCCTGAAATGGTCATCCAGGTCGCTGCCCAGGTCATCGGTAACGACACAGCGATAACTTATGGCGGCCATGGAGGCATTTTCGAGCTGAATGTCATGCAACCGTTGATTGCTTACAATCTTCTTCATTCAATCAGTTTACTGGAAAGAGTGATCCTGCGTTTCATTGAAAAGTGCGTTGATGGAATAACCGCAAACAGAGAGAAATGCGTTTCAAATATCGAGCGGAGCCTTGCCATGTCAACCGTCCTGGCGCCGGTAATAGGTTATGAAAAGGCCGCAGCCATCTCCAAGCAAGCCTACGAACAAGGAAAAACCGTGCGGGAAGTAGCTCTTAGCGCAAAAGTGTTGCCCGAAGAGGAAATAAATAAATTGTTGGACGATGCCATACGAGGTCAGTAGGACCGGCATCTTGCCGGTCATGACGGTACGACAACCGGCGGAAATAGCTATCCTTTCTTCGGAATTCTAATTAAACAGCTGCGGTTGATGATTGGCGGTTGGCGAGTAAAAAGCCCTGAGGAATATGGAACGGCCTGACCGCTGCGGAAGGTGTGCTTAGGAGTAGGGAGAACGCATGGAAAATTATCTCAAAGAAACGCGGTTGATCGACTTTAATCATCTGTCCATAACGGAGCTGGTGAAGAATCGAGGTTGGGCGGAATTGCCTGAGTACGAGCGGATTGCCTCTGTCTACACCTTCGTTCAGAACGAAATCGCCTTTGGTTATAACGCGGCCGATGACATATCGGCCTCAGAGATTTATAGGAATGGATATGGTCAGTGCAATACAAAGGGAACGTTGCTTATGGCGTTGCTGCGCAAATGCCGCGTGCCATGCCGCTTCCACGCTTTCACAATAGACAAAAAACTTCAAAAAGGTGCTATTTCAGGCCTTGCCTATAAGCTTGCGCCTCGTGACATCATTCACAGCTGGGTTGAGGTTTGGTTTGAAAACAAATGGGTCAATCTCGAAGGCTTTATTCTGGATCGCCCCTACCTGGAGAGCGTCCAAAACCGATTCTCTACCGTTGACGGTGAATTTTGCGGATATGCAGTTGCTACACATGATCTCAAGAATCCGCCCGTAGAATGGAAGGGCTCGGATACATACATCCAAAAAGACGGCATCAACCGCGACTATGGGGTGTTCGATGCTCCCGATGATTTTTACGACAAATGTGGGGCTAACCTAAGCGGAATGAAGCGTTTCTTGTTCAGACACGTTGTCCGAAAATGGATGAACAACACCGTATCGAGAATAAGGCACGGAGAGTGGTAAATTCGTTGCCCTAAAGGATTATGCAGCTAGCTCAGTTTATGCGAGGAGAAGTGATTTTCAGGTCCCGTAGGATGCGGTGACCAACGGGAACCGCATCTCTCGTGGGTCTTTTCTCGATCGATGTGGTTCGCCCGGCTCACCGCATCCTACCCTACTGCCTCGCCTGCGCGCTGCGCCTGACCGTGGCGGCGATACAGCCTTCCGGGCTTAAGAGTCTACAAGCCGCCGCGACAGTTTAGCTTAGCATCAAACGTCTAATTTTTCCCCGATTGCAAAATCTACCGTTGTGGGAAGTACGAAATGGTATACTCCGTTTATGCAATTTGAATGGGACACCATTAAAGCGGCGGTTAACGTGTCAAGGCACGGAGTCTCATTTGATGAGGCCAAAACCGTCTTCGATGATCCACTGTACGTGGATTTCTGTGACCCTGATCATTCTGACGAGGAACACCGATATATTATTGTTGGAGAGTCTCAGCAAGGACGTTTATTGGTGGTGTCATACACAGAAAGGGATGATACCATTCGTATCATGAGCTCAAGAGAGGTAACGCCAGGGGAGCGAAGAGATTATGAAGAAGACAGAAATGGACGATGAGCTTAGACCGGAATATGACCTAAAAAAACTGCGTGTAAGAAGGCTAGGGCCGGGACGGAAGAGTTTTGGAGGTTCTGTAGTCAGGCTGGAGCCGGACGTGGCAGAAGTCTTTCCGGATGCGGAGTCAGTGAACGAAGCTCTACGATTTCTAATAAGGATAACGAAAGAAAACAAGCTGGCTCTGAATGCTCCTGATAGCGACGCCTAACAACGGCATCAACCGGAGCGAGGCAAGTGAATTTCTATGATTCCACCGAATGACAGCTCACGGCCCCTCCGAAAGCGCATCCGCGCTCGACATCGCTGCTGTAGGTAGTCTGTTGGCTGCCAGGCGGATGACATGATGCCGTGTCGAGTAGCTAGCTTTACTAGAAGTGGTTACAAAACTTACGTTTCTGAGCATAACTCCCTGATATTACGAGACCGAAAATATGGATTCCGAGGTTTCGCAAGCAGTTCTAAGCTCGTTATATGCTATACCTCCCGAATTTTTTTTAATCCCCCTGCCCCAAAAACTGAACATGTCCCACAATTTTGCTGGACACTGTTTGTCGACGGTGCTAAAAAGGGGGCATGCAGGTAATTGGACAG
>JBKQRG010000299.1:0-10770 GCA_052144015.1 Desulfomonilaceae bacterium | reverse complement strand
TGGCATTCGGCTTTGTTGTTGAAAAGTTTGCGCTGTTCGTAAGACAATTATCATTTTTTATTGGGAAATCAGGCTTGCCAGAAACCCATATGCCTCCTCCTCTCCATGGATATTCATCAATCTTTGGAATAGTCCTCGTGAGTCTTGGGGCTTTGATGGGAATACTTGCATTTATCAGGTATAAGAAGGTCGAGAGACAAATTGACGAGGATACATATCAATCATCTCTGATACTTGACGTACTGCTCACCATATCAGTCCTTATAGTAGGAATCTTCCTGGTGATTTATTTGATTCATAGTGGTTGACGCAGGTGCAGCTGTGGAAGCGCTGATACACTATTAACGAAAATGGCCATCCCCCGCTTAGGCAGGATCTTTCTTAGAGCGAGCGCCGAGAAGTCCTTATTCGAGACTCACTTCGACTCTTGCGGTCCCAAGCCCTCTTTCTCTGTGCGCCCCGATTGAGCTACCGGTTACCATTCCGAATTCCGCATCGGTCTGCCCGAGCGAAATCGCCTCAGGTTAGCTAGATCAATTCTGAACGACGTTACAGATTGCCGAAGGGTACACAAGGCATTTCTCCTGGAATATTTTCGTAATAACGACCAGTCCTACCGGAATTCCAATATCACTTGGCTGAGCAGATGGGCTCTGGGCAAATCAAAATCGGCAACACTACCCGTTAAGGATGGGATTGGCTGACTGTAATTGCTTGTTTCCGTTTATGGCCGCTGGCGACGTGTAAAAATACGAAAACGCCATTTCCGGCGACCAGGGCAGCCAAAGCGGTCCTAATCTGTGCTCCGAACCGTTCCCTTGGCGGGCCCGGCAATGTATAAGAAAAGGGGATTCAATCAGGTCGGCTGGACAGGCACGAGGATTCGGTTGCGGATCTCCTGATAAATCGAGATATTCAGCTCTGCTGCAACTTCTACCGTAATGGCGAGACAGTACGGAATCTCCAAGTTTTCAAGCTTGTCACCCCCCTCTGCCGCACAGTTCACCTGGATTTGGAAATGCGAGTTGTCGGGAAAAGACGATGCGTCGATCCCTTCAAACATTTCATGCTGCAAAGTTCCTCGGCGGGCAGCCTGCCAATCTGCCTCTACACGCCGCATATTGAGAAGCGTTTCCAACTCTCCATCGTTGAGAATCTTTTTTCCCTCTTTTCCAACAATACTGTACGGCTCGAAGGAAAGCCTGGCCCTGCGGTAAGCGCTAATCCGAGGGTTTATCGGGGTGCACCAGCCCAATGTCACCACTACCCGACGCCATCCCCGCACACCGTTTAGGCCAGATGGTATTGGCAGAGAGTACACATGAGCGTGATCTTTCTGGAGATACTGGAATCCGAGGAGCATGGTCCTGTGATCAGTGGACCTAAACAGTCTTTCCGTGTCTATAGAGCCATAGCCCAATAGCCTTGCGAGGGCCGCCTTTTCACTAATCCCGTTGACAACATTTCCCGCCGCAATAAGTCGTCTGACAGTCTCCTGAGCCTCGCGCCATCCAGCGCTGTGAACGAGAATGGTCTTGATGATAACTGAAGCCCACTGATCTTCAAGCTGTTCAGCACCTGGCTGATCATTCAGCTCATTGAGCAGCTCATAGACCAGTGCAGCATTCCGTGTTACCAAAGCTGTCGCATTGCTGGTGCCTCTTATGTGGCGGGTCGCGTTAAGAATCCCCTCCGGACCCGGAGCAGCGACCTTTTGACCAGGAGGCCTCGTGACCTCTGAAATCCGCAATGAGGCAGTGGAAGCCGCAGACTTGAGTGGCTCGTGATACAGCTGTCTCCCGCCCCGATATAGCACCTCAGGTTTGACAGCCCTTTTGAACCCTGGCCCTTGTTTATTTAAGGGACTTGGAAGGCTCGACAGGTTCAGCGGATCGATAAGTCTCTCGACAGAGCTGGCGGTGGAGAAGTCGCAATGAGTGGCACCAACGGTAACTATGTTCACCGCTTCGCTGGGAGATAATAGGCGCCTCCCGAGAGCATCGCTCAAGAGATGTCCCATAGTCTCGCGTACCAAAGCATCTGGGTCAGACAATACTTCTGCAATGTTCGCCCCATCAGGGCTCTTGAGGGCAAGGTTTTCTACGTGGTTGCCTATACTGACCACGAACAGCACTCTATATTTGTCGGAGAGATAATCGAGAAGCTTTGCCCATGGACTCAGAAGTTGATGGAATGGTCGCCAGGCGTCACAGATCGAGAGATTGATTATTTTGACAGCGGGAGCTACTGGTGGCTCACTTCCGTCATATTCAAAGAGTCTCCGAACGGCACGATAGACGAGGTCAACGTGCAGCTCTTCCCTTGGCATCGCTTCCGGTGCTGGTCGCTGAAAATGCGTGGGGTCTGGCCGCATGATTGGACGCACATACACAGGGCGTCGGAGCGGCAATGCGTTTAAGTCCAGCTCGTCGTGCAGAATCAGAGACGCCATAGCCGTCCCATGATTGCGCTCCTCGGCTCGGTATTCTGACGCCCAGTCGTCAGGATCGTCTACCATTAGCCGACCAGCAAGGAGGGTATGGTTTTCCAAAGGCAACCCGTCTAACAAGGCCACCACTGGGTCACCATGAGGAAGTGATTCATCTCCGGGAGGCTTTAGCTCTTTATGCGGCTCGTCTCGGGGCAGAGCGATGGCCGCCTGGCCCTGAGGACGGAAGAACATGATCTCGTCGCATCGAACGAGATGTGTTTCTTTTAGGTGCACGACTTCCTCTACTGTCCGAATAGGCAATTCAGCTAAGAGGGCATGGTACAATATCTCTTCAATGGTTGAGGAGCAGATGACCTTTCCGCCAGCACTGGCGATCATCCCTGTGACGGATTTCTCCGCTTGCTCACGTCGTGTCTTGTCGTTTCGGTACCAGAGTTCTACTTCTATCTTGATCCTGTCCTGCCCTTCCTGTACCCTGGTTTTCCATTCTTCCACTAGCCCGGTGTCTTCCAGCCGGTCCTTCGGTCCCCACGGTCGAATCTCTTTCAGGAGCTTGAAGACCTTCTTCCATTTTCTCAAATGGTACTCGATCGAAGGATTATTTGGGTCTTCGGAAAATTTCTTCCAGAGCGACAGTAGTTGTTCTTGTCCCTTCAGATTGGACATGACCAGATAGCAACGGCCACGAAGCTTCTTATCTGGATGCTTTTTGTCGTAAAAATCTCGGTCAGGCAGGATCTCAGTTTCTTCTCTCTCCGTGATCCATTCAAGGCCTTCTATCTTGCGCACAGCCTTCTGAAACTCACCAAAATCGACAGCAGTCTCCATCACGAGGACCATTTCTGGTTCGGCACCACTGGGATCTTCTCGTAATTCAAAGACCCGCTGCTCAAAAGCTTTGGCAAGCTCCTGGAACTTGGGAAAGAGACGGTGCTTCTGACGGTCGGCAGAGGGCGTATGAGGTTTTAGAATAGGCAGACCTGTTGAAAGTCTTTTCACTGCTGCCGGTTTGGGGAGAAGAATTATCGGATATTCGGTCATTTCGACTTCGGTTTGCTCGTGCTACGAGGTCGTACTTGCTGGCTCCAATGTTTCAAGCGGTCTTTGATAATAGTTTTCACATCCCCACCGGGCAGTTGCAGTACGCGTCTTCGCAAAACATCAAGGCAGAATTCTTGAATTTCAGAAAAGCTTAACCCTACTAATTCATCTGCCAAGAACTGTGGAGAATGAGCGAGCTTCTCGCCAACACGCTCTTCGAAGCGAGAAAACCAGGCCTCAAGCTGGGGCCGTTCAGGCAGAGGCAGAAAGAGGCGAACTTGGAAGCGCCGCCACACCGCTCTGTCTAGAAGCTCGTCGTGATTCGTCGCCGTGACAACGATCACGTGACTAGGCAAGTCGTCGATCTGCAATAATAGGGAACTAACTACTCTCTTTATCTCGCCTGTGTCGTGGATGTCCCCGCGTTCTTTGCCCAATGTGTCGAATTCGTCAAAGAACAGGACACAGGCTCGGGTACGCACATGATCGAACAGACGCCTCAATCTGGCAGCCGTCTCCCCGAGATAACTCCCGATAATTCCTTCGTAGCGCACGACGATAAGAGGCAACAGTGTGGCTTCAGCCAAGGCATGGGCAAGAGAAGTCTTTCCGTTTCCCGGGGGACCGACTAGCAGTATGCGGTGACGGGGCTCTAGATTATGTGAACGCAATAGATCGCGCCGGTGGTGCTCTTCGACAATTTCTTGAAACACCGTAATGAGTTCATCCGGAAGCACAAGATCCTCGATGCGGATCTGAGGCGTGATTTCGAAGAAGAGCCCATTTGATCTCTCATCTTTAGGCACAGAAGGGACCAAATCTGAATGTCGAGCCCCTCCGTTTTTCAGGACCTCCTCCAATCGATTAGCCAGTAAGCTGTGTTGCTTAGCCCTCTCCTCCGCTATCAATGCCTCCAGGGTGCGCCTGAGCAACATACGATCGCCCTGCGTGCCTGCTTTCGCCAAATTTATGATCAGGTCGGAGCGGGCCATCAGATGATCCAAAGCGGGACGGTATCCCACACGGAAACGTTACCAGATCTAAAGCTCTGGTTCAAGATTTAAGAATTATTCAATGATTACACCAGATGACTACTCCAGAGAAGCATGGGTAAGCCCCAATCCCGCACACGAGTCGTGGGATCGGAAGAGGTCCTCTGCAGGCCTAGATCGAACCGAAACAAACCTCCCAGCGCGTCCATGCCATTGCTTTTCGCAGACAGGGCATCAAGCCACCCAGATTTATTCTAGGCGACGTTCTCGATTGCAAGAGGTCAGGTGCGGGCAATTCGGAATTCTTGTCGATTTTTTGCGCAGAAAATAGAGACCGCAAATATAGTACGGTCTCAAGATCATGTCATGGAAAATGGTCAAAAGCCTATTCGTTGACGTCCTCGGCGGCCTCTGGCTCTAATACTAGCCCCTGCTTTCGCAAGTCCTGTTCCAGGCGAGCCTCTGCAGCTTCCATCCGTTCGGCTGCCATTTTGTTGGGACAAATCGAGCAGGATCACGACGCGTTACTCGTAGGCAGAACTAACCAATCTTATTACTGTCGCGAACAGGGTCTGCGAACAGGAATCCCACAAGGTTCCGCACGCCTTATCATTGCTATGAGCGGCCTGCGCTGACTGTGCACAAAGCAAACAAGTGACCCGACCAGAAATACATGCGAAGCCGGATAGATACTTTAACTATTATTTATTATTTATGAAATGCCGCGAGACGGGGATACTGTGAGAACCGTTGCCGTCCCCGGAAAGTCGCTCAGAATTGATCTGAGGGATTCTCAGCCCGAATCTCGCGCTTTTGTGAGCCTCGGAAAGAGGGGCGGTTTCTTCGGTCTTCATCGCTGACCGCTTCAGTTGCCGCTTGACCGGGGTTATCAGGGTGGAGTATGTTTTAACCTAGTGAAAATCAGGACCTTTTTCGGATGGTCAGTCTGTCCACCACGTCCGGGCGGTCGGTCGAGTTCCCCCTCGAGTTCTGATGGCTGGAGCTGAGGACTCCGACAGATGAAATACGATCCGGGTAGCTGCTATCGCGAACTCTTCAAAAGGTATGAGGCGAATCCTATTCTTACCGTTCGCGACTGGCCATATCCCATAAATTCCGTCTTCAATCCAGGCGCCACGATGGTCAATGGCCGGTACCTGCTATTGGTGAGAGTAGAAGATCGTCGAGGAATTTCCCATTTGTGCGCCGCACGCAGCGCCAACGGAGTCACCGGCTGGGAGATCGATCGCTTGCCTGCATTTTGGCCGGAGCCCGGAGAAAATCCGGTAGAGACCTGGGGAATAGAGGATCCTCGAATAACGTGGATAGAGGAGCTTGGACTCTGGGTTGTCGCCTACACTGCCTATTCAGAAGTCGGTCGTTTGGTCGCCCTTGCCTCGACCAAAGACTTCGTCAACTTTCAGAGACATGGTCCTGCAATGCCTCCCGAGGACAAAGACGCCGCACTTTTCCCTGTCAAGTTCAAAGGCAGATACGCGATCTTACATAGACCTGAACCGGCTATTGGGACCCTGGGAAAGCACATCTGGATATCTTTTTCGCCTGATTTGAAGTACTGGGGAGATCATCAAGTCGTACTGACCGCGAGACGAGGCGGCTGGTGGGACGCCAATGAAATTGGACTCTCTCCACCGCCGCTTGAGACTTCTGAGGGCTGGCTGATCTTGTATCATGGAGTGAGAGAGACTGTTGGTGGGAGCATTTACAGACTCGGGCTCGCTTTGCTGGACAGAGAAGATCCCACCTGTGTGCTGAGACGGACCGGTCAGTGGATATTTGGTCCTGAAGAGCCCTACGAAAGAACCGGCGACGTTGGCAACGTTGTCTTCCCGTGTGGCTGGATTCTCCAGGGGGATGAACTGCGTCTGTATTACGGAGGTGCGGACAGTTGCCTAGCAGTCGCCATCGCGAGTCTGCGTGATGTATTAGACTTTCTTCGGCACTGCCCATGATACATGATCTTTCCTTGAGGCAAAGACTCGATCAGAAGATGAGTGAGGCCGCGATCACAAGTTTTAATAAGTTGGAGCAATGCGCCAATCATGAATATCCGAAAACTGACCGCTCGCTCCAAACCGTAGGATGTCCAAAATCAAATCCGGAGCCCCGAAAACTCAAGGATAGGATCAACGCTCCCGCAACCATCCGATATCATAGCCTGATGTAACAGGGCCTTGCCATTGTGAGTGGGTTGTTTGTGCCAGTGCGGACGGCAAAAACCACATTTTCCCTTGTGCCGATGCGAAATGCACGATCAATGGTCTATGGGACTCGGCCCTAGCAGATCGACTACGAGTAAGGTTGACCGTAAACTGGACATCGCCTCAGACGTTTTCCACTGCCAAAATCGAAGCGGAAGAGTCCATTTTCCTTCGATAATCGCGAAACCCCCAGAAATATTCCTTCGATTTTGGCACATCAGGAAAGACACCTTCGGATATTGATATTCTCCGACGATTCTTTGGTTGACAAAAAACCTACGTCGGGCTTCTATGGCCTGTGGTGCAAAGAGGCAGCCGCCTAGTCCGCGTGATGTTGCGCCTGACATGGCGGTGCAACTTTGAGATCTCGGGAGAAAACACAACAGGGGCCGTTCATGAAGAAACCATTGCTGATAACTTTGACTCTAGCTTTATGCCTTGTGAGTTTCCTTACCTTGGTGAGTGCCCAGGCACCTAGTGCAAAGACCGTCATTCGCGTAAAAGGGAGTGACGACATGGCTTCGCGAATCGATAAGATGGCCAAGCTGTACACGAAAGATAACCCGCAGATCAATGTTATCGTGAGCGGAAGTTCAATGGGAGCAGGATTCCCTGACCTTTTTGATAAGACCTGTGAGGTGGTGATGACCGGTCACGACCTCACCAGCGAGGACAAGCAGGCCGCCCGTGGTAAAGGCATTGATCTTACTGAACGCCTGGTCGGGTACGGGGCTGTCGTTATCCTGACTTATCCGCAGAACACGCTTGACGAACTTACTGTGGAACAAGTGCAGAAGTTGTTCAAGGGAGATTATACCGTGTGGAAACAGGTTGGGGGCGCCGATCACCCGGTGGTTGTTGTCAGCGTCGAAAATCTGGGATCTGATACACGGATGTTTCTAATGCACGATTTTCTCAATGTGCCGAGCGTCAGGGCGAGTGTCGAGCGCGTGACTTCTTTTCGCGGTGTAGCCAAAAAAGTGGCTGAGACACTGGGATCTCTGGGGTTCTCACGCTTGCGAGACATCGAGGGAGGGGAAGGCGAGGCAGGGGCAAAGATCCTGAAAATCAAGATGGCTGCCGACTCGCCTGGGGTCTTGCCGTCGAGGAGTTCGATAGCGGACCAAAGCTACCCCGTAAGGAGACCGTTCTACTTGTGTTTTGACAGCAGGGCAAACGATGAAGTGAAGAGATTCGTGGAGTTCATCGTCTCCAAAGGCTGGGGCGCCCAATAAGCGGAACTATACGATGAAACAACTCGCAGGAATCGTTACAGTGGTCTTTGCAATCGGGGCATTCTTAACATTGTCTCAAGTTGAGGTGCTGGCGTGGGGCATCAATTACCCCGGGGGAAGAGTTAACTTGGGCAATGACCGAGGTGCTGTCAGGTTTCCAGGTGGTGAAGTACGGTGGGGTGAATATGGTGCAGTGCAATTCCCTGGCGGTAGGGTGGACTGGAATGACCGAGGCCGGGGAGGTGTCGGCATCAATGTCCCCGGCTTCAACCTTAACATAGGCTGGTGATGACGGGGCCAGGCAGGCTGCACCTAATACCTGCTTCTGAAAATTTGTCGCGACAGGCTCATCCCACGGTCGGTTGATCTCATCATTCTATCTCCATTTACTACCACGCTCCCACAGCTCGCACAAGGCATTTCTAAGATTGACCGCTGATGATCAAGTAACCATAAATTTGCAGATATGAAGCAGAAATGGAGACCGTAAATATAGTACGGTCTCAAAATCATCTCATGGGAAAGAGTCAAAAGTCTATTCGTCCAGGCCCTCTGCTCGATCTGACTCTGATACCAGCCCTTTTTTTCGCAAGTCCTGCTCCAGGCCGGCCTCGGCAGCTTCCATGCGTTCGCCTGCCATTTTGTTCGGACAAATCGAGCAGGATCACCACGCATTACTCGCAGGCAGAACTAACCAATCTTATCACTGAGGTGAATAAGGTCTGTGACCAGGAGTCCCGCAAAGTCCCGCACTCGTAATCTTGAGAAAGAAATCCCGCCTTGCGATATCCACAGCGAGGCGGGATTCTTGATGATTCGTGGTGCCGAGGGACGGAATCGAACCATCGACACAAGGATTTTCAGTCCTCTGCTCTACCGGCTGAGCTACCTCGGCGGGTGTAGGGATTCATGATAATGGGGGAGGGTGTTTGCTGTCAATGAAATTTGGCAAAAGATTACATTGAATACTATTTCTCCGCAGAGGGCGCAGAGAAGCGAAGGGTTTTCCCGGTTCCTGCGCTCAGCTGGGGAACGAGAAGTAAGAGTGTCATTGCGAGCGAAGCGAAGCAATCTCTCAAAGGTTCGGGGATTGCCACGGCCTTAAGGCCTCGCAATGACAGATTAGAAGGCGATCTCTTTCCTGAAGTGGGGGGATTGCTTCGTCGTGTCACTCCTCGCAATGACATTAAAAGAGTAGGATGTGGTGGGCGAAGTGAACCGCATCGTTCGCGAAAACCTCGATTGATGCGGTTCACCCGCGAAACGCGGGGTCACCGCATCCTACGGGAACTCGCAATGACAGATTAGAGCCCAATTATCGCATGTAACTGAAGACCAATATCCTGCCGGACCAGCTAGTCCTTCTTCAAGTAATCCGGCGCGTAGTTTCGGACGCCCTTGTTCTGGAGCATATGGAATGTTCTCATCCGTTTCACGTGCAGCGGGCTGAGGGAACCCAAAGGGATGTACACGATCTTCTTGCCCATGCTCTTTGCGAGCTTTTTCCATTTTGCAGCAGGCGGTTTCTTGGCCACATAAACAATACCGGTCTTCTCCGAATATACTATGCCCGCAACCAGGAGCCGCTCATATCTAGTGGAAACAAAATCGAATTCGGGTTCAGTCCAGATGTCGAACATTCTCAAAGGAGGATACGACATCACGAAGCCGCCATGTTCCATCCGGCTGATCCCAGGGCCTATGATCTGCTCGCCGGGCAATGTTGAATAGAATGCCATGTCCGATTCCTGCGAATGTTCTCCGAGCCAGGTCATTTGAAACGGATATTTTACGTACCGCTCGTCTTCATCGAAGATCACCACAATGGAACCGAACTCGGTCCCGCCTTGTTCATTTTTTCTGACGTAAATCCGTTTTTCGTAAAACCTTCTGAGGGTCTCTCGAATATCCGGTCCGCCTCCAAAATCCGCCACAAATGGTTCGGCATCCGTTTGAGCGGTCTGGAGGAGATGATTCGCATGTTTCATGAGGACCGAGCCCCAGCGCTCCACCTCGACGTCCTCCGGCGGATATGAGCAAATATCTATATCCTCAGGATTGGCCGCTTCCCACTTGCGCTTGAGATGATCTTTCCACTTGGAGGTGTTCACCGCCTTCATCCTATATTTCTTGGAATGGCGGAAAAACGTCCGTAGCTTCTTGTGCAGAACTATCTTGTGGCCGTGAAACATCAGGCTGTCCTCGTCAAGAAGCACGGCCCCGGGATCTAACGGATCATTAGACCAGGCATAGTCTGACAAGAAAGAATGCACGTGATAGGCAAAATCTTCGTCCATGGCTGACCTTGCAGCAGTCACGAGATGGTAAAGATCGGGCAAAAGCATTTTCTTATATGAAAGCCATTTCCGAAGGAACTTCGCCCAGGTAAGCCTGACGTATTCGGGAACTTCCTGGCGAGTTTCACGGCTGAAATACTCTCCGGCCGCATTCATTAACGACAAAATCATCTCGTGACGATTTTCCAAAGTCGGAGCGTCAGGAGTTTTGCGCCAATTCTCGAATGCTTCCGTTATCTTTGGAATCTCAGTGAAGCCTTTCTTGAGTGAATCGGGGTGCAGAGGCGCGACTACGGCCGCGGAAACTCCGGTTCTCATCAGCGGCGAGGCTTGAGGTTTAGTAAGCAATTCAGCAAGGGCCGGTATATGGGCAAGACCGCCTACAAACAAGACTTTATCATAATTCCTTGCCGCTTCTTGAAGTCCGGCTGCCATAAAGGTCTCACGCTTTATATTATCGGAGTCGCTTTTCAGTGGCCTCTTCATACCAGCCAATAGGTCAAAGAATGTCTTTTGACCGATGGAATCTAT
>JBKQRG010000298.1:0-6635 GCA_052144015.1 Desulfomonilaceae bacterium | reverse complement strand
CCAGCGTTAAGCAATTCCACTTTTGATTTATCAATCCGATTCTCGATGAGGCCTATTAAAGTCTGGTCATATGGATATCCTATTCCCTCGGTGAAAGAATCCCCCATAAAAAGAACTCTGTGTTTATCCGATTTGAGATCGACCGTTCTGTTTGACCTGTCTTTGAAACCAAGAGAATTCGTATAGACCGTATATTTTCGTCCTTGAATATGGCTATTCAATTTGAACGATTTCTTCAGATCGTGATGATAATACGGAGACGGGGTCCCGATCTCCCGGCGTGGCAAAAGTCTTGCGGCCGAAGTATCCAGAATAATCCATACGGCAATCACGACTATGGCAATAGTCTTTTTAGGATTTCTTTCGAACCAGCTATTTTTGTTTTCCAATTCGTCCATGAATTGACGCCTCGTTCCGAGAAGCCCTGTTGGCCGGGTGAACTTCTTTGCAGAAGCGTGGCTATTTGCCAACCGCCACTCAAATAGAAGGTATTACTCCGGTCTTGCCATTTTAGGGGCTTTCGGTGGGTGCCATTCGCTTTTTGCTTCTCTCCACCTCGAAAAGTCCACTAGGGTGCCTGGCAAAACCTAACGGAGACAAAACCGTCGCCACGTTGCTAAAAAGCCTGCTTTTTTTAGATCTTGAGCGTAACCCACCACATGCCCCCGGTCAAGCACTATCCTTCCGGCTCTGCTTGGAATGCATCCTTATCGGAAGGATCGACTTTGGCAACAAGTGTTGGAGGTAACAAAACTCAGTTCTGAAGCGGATCTTCGATCACTGGCAGGAATTCGGCGGGTCAATCGGCATATATGCGTGAAGGCTGCTTAAAATCTCGATTTGAACTTTTGCTTCTATAATTGAAGGTCATCGCTACGAATTAGATAAATTGACCACCGCAAGCGCCTCATCCTGAGAGCAGAAAAGCCCAAATCTTTCACCTTGGCACGTACGATCATCAAGAATCGTCGCCTTTAGAACGTGGGAAAGAGCCTTTCTATGCCGATCCACACCGACTGAGCTTTTTATGCGTATATAAGTATCTATAAGTAAATATGAATATCAACAACTGATGCTGCATACCACATTTGCCTGCCTGGATGAAGTGTGTTCTGCTCGCTCTTAGGGACAAGGGGATCGCTGAATGAGGCGGGACAGTTTCAAAGTGCAGCATGGATGTGCGTATCAACTATCTCCATGACGTTGGTCTAGGTCTGGAAAGCGCACTAAGAAGGCCAAACCAACCTACTTGACTATTCGTGGACACCTTGCTTGATTAGACTAGGTTCGAATCCATTCTGGAGGGAGAAACTGCATTGACATCAATCCTCAGAATTCTTCCAGGCCGTCGTCTGCTCACTTGGCTCGCCCGCCAGCAGAGCATAACGCTACGAACGTTCTCAGGGGTTTTGCTTTTGGTAATCGGGTGGATCGACTACGTTACGGGGACGGAGATATCCGTCTCGATCTTTTATGTCATCCCCATCGCCCTTTTGACCTGGTTCAATAGTAGAAGAGCAGGAATTGTCATGTCCATATTCGGTGCTTCAACGTGGTACTTGGTGGATCTTTGGGGAGGACACGAATACTCTCACCCGGGTATAGCCGTCTGGAACGCCGCTGTCGGACTCGGTTTTTTTGTCATAATCTGCATCAGTATTGACAAAATAAGGGCATCAATGAATGAACTCTTAAGGCTGATTAGAATTGATCCTCTTACTGGGGCTATGAATTCGCGGGGCTTCGAAGAGACATCGAACAAGGAATTAGAAAGGGCCCGCCGGTACGGGTATCCTGTCACCTTGGCCTACCTAGATGTAGACAATTTCAAGAGTGTGAATGATCAGCATGGTCACAGCGTTGGGGACGCCGTATTAAAGGTGACAAGCGGGACCATTCAATCTGACATTCGTGACTCGGATGTCGTAGCTCGTCTCGGCGGAGATGAATTCGCCATTTTCTTCCGCAAACCGAATCGAGAGGGGCAAAAGAGGTGAGTTCAAGGATTCAGGAGAAACTGTTGAACGCCGTGAGACAGCACGGATGGCACGTGACCTTCAGCATAGGGGTAGTAACCTTTGTGACGAAGCCGAGTTGCGTAGATGAGATGGTACGAATAGCCGATAACTTCATGTACTTGGCAAAGGAGAAGTGCAGGAACAGGATAACCTTTGAGGTGTACGGAGCAGCCGGGGTTGAAGAAGCCTCGATGCACTGTGCTGGGTAGCTTGAAAACTAGGTCTTATGGGCAGTCTTTTCAGCCCTCCTACAAATTCCGAATTTTAGTTGGCTCACGCCCCTGCCACTTATAAGAGGCGTCCACGGCTGAACCTCTTATGTGTATATAACTATTCATAAGCATATAGATATCTGTACATCTGTGTCTTCTACTCGGCATTAATGCTGCCTGTACGTCCCGGCGACGCCCTTTCGATCCGGATAACCATCTCAGATGCCAAACGCTCTCGTTCAAAACCTGATCGGGGAATCGTTCATTCATTGAGCTTCCAGGTTTCCGCCACGCGAAGGGCTCCAAAAACAACTATGGAGAAACGACTCAAACAAACCAAAAGCCGGAAGCTATCGTACAAAGGCCCGTTATTGACTGAAACTTGGATCAGCGGTAGGCTGGTCTATTTCCGCCGCGCATGACATTAAAAACGGAGTCTGGCAGTAATGTTCAAAAGATTAAGTCTTCGAACTCGAATACTATCGATGCTTGTCACATTGGTTTTAATAACCGTTGGCGGAGGCCTAGTCTCACTCTGGCACACTTACATCATGGAACGATTTTTGAGTGGCGTCATTGATGCGGATCTGCCTGCTTTTCATGCGGCTATGGAACTGGAAAATGCTTTAGTAATGCAGAGGGGATATGTAAGCTATTACTTTCAGGATCGTGATCCGGAGTGGCTCCAGGAGCTAGATAAATATAAACGGGCTTTTGAGATTTGGTTACGAAAAGCAAGGCAGTACACCGACACCGATGAACAGAGAAAAGCACTTAATGATATTGAATCTCAGTACATTGGTTATAGCCATTCCCGTGATGAAATCATCAGATTCTATAGTACGGGAAAACTAGAAGAAGGGTTCGATCTTCAGAAGAAGACGCGTGCAGAATTTTTTAAGATAATTGAGTCAGGAAGGCAATTTAGGAAAGTTTTTGAGGACGGGATGGCGCAGACTCGTCAAAAAACTCGAGAGCGAGCCGCTCTAGTTAACGGGTTGGCTATGGCAGCTCTTCTGAGCGTCGTCATAATTGGCGGTGTTCTGGGTTATATTCTAATTAAGGGGATCTTGGAACCGATTCGCCAATTGGCCCTTGGACCGGATGCCCAAAAAAACGGTGAAGTAGGAAATGAAGTCAAAGCTCTCCGCGCAAGGTTTCAAAATTTGATAAAAGACGTTGATCAGACAAAGACCAAACTCAAATTAAGTCGAGAGCACCTTGAACAAGCTGAAAAATGGGCACTTTTTGGAAAATTAGCTGCAGGAGTCGCTCACAGCGTGCGCAATCCTTTAACCTCTGTAAAAATGCGTCTTTTTTCCATGGAGAGGACACTCGCTTTGACTCACAGCGAGAAGGAAGACTTTGAGGTAATAGCGGAAGAAATAAAGCACATAGACACCATAGTCAATAATTTCTTAGAATTTTCACGACCTCCGAAATTAAAAATGCAAAAGGTGAGCCCGTCCGACTCGGTGGATATGGCGCTTCAACTGCTCAAACATCGGCTTGATTCATACGATATAGACGTAGAGGTGGAACGTCTTGGAAGATTGCCACGTATACAGGCGGATCGGGATCAATTGAAAGAAGTCCTCGTAAATCTTATTGTGAACGCATGTGAATCAATGGTGCAGGGAGGTAATATCCGGATCAAGGAGGAGGAAACAGTGACTGAAGAACTTGGCCCGGTTGTGACCATAGATGTGACCGATGACGGTCCCGGAATTCCTGAATCCATTCAAAACAAGCTATTTCAGCCTTTTTTTAGTACTAAAGAAGAAGGGACGGGCCTAGGGCTTAGTATTGCAACACGCATTATCGAAGAACATGGTGGCTGGCTTGATGTGAAATCAGCGGAGGGGGAAGGTTCGAGTTTTATTATCACATTGCCCGTGACGGAGGATCAGAAGTGGGCACAATCCTGATAGTGGACGACGATGCACAATTGAGGACGAGTTTTGAAAAACTCCTCACCACAGAGGGGCACACGGCACGGACTGCTCCTACGGGTGAGGGTGGCCTGGAATTGATCAAAGCCGGTATGCCTGACCTGGTAATTATGGATGTTCGTTTGCCGGGGATGGATGGATTGACGGCTTTTCAAGCTATTCATGAGATTGAGCCAAAGCTGCCGGTTATAATTATGACGGCTTATGGAACAACTGACACCGCCATTAAAGCTACCAAACTTGGAGCCTTCGATTATGTGCTCAAACCATTTGATATTCCAGAAATGTTATCTCTGATTGACAAAGCTCTTGAAGCGGGACGTTTCATGAGGTCTCGTGTTGAAGTCGATGCCTTTGGCGATGAGAGATCTACGGATCTGATATTAGGCCGGAGCCGACCCATGCAGGAAGTCTATAAGGCTATAGGCCGCGTCGCTTCTACAGATGCTACGGTATTGATTCGAGGCGAATCCGGTACAGGAAAAGAACTCGTCGCGAGGGCCATTTATCAACATAGCCTTCGAGCGGAGAAGCCCTTCCTGGTCATCAATTGCGTAGCCATTCCTGAAACCTTACTGGAAAGTGAACTGTTCGGTTATGAAAAAGGCGCTTTCACTGGAGCAGTCACTCGCAAGATGGGCAAGGTCGAGCAGGCCAATGGCGGCACAGTTCTTCTAGATGAAATCGGGGACATGCCCTTCAGCATACAATCAAAAATACTTCGCCTTCTTCAGGAGAAGAGTATCGAACGTCTCGGTGGACGTTCTCCTATACCCGTCGATGTTCGGGTGATCGCAGCGACCAACCGTGATCTTGAAGACGCACTAGCCGAAGGTCGTTTCAGAGAAGATCTCTATTATAGGTTGAAGGTGGTGACATTGTCCCTTCCACCACTCAGGGAACGAACCGGTGACATCGGTATGCTAACGGATTATTTTCGCTTGAGATTTTCTAAAGAAATGCATGTTGATTCACCCGGATTTTCTCAGGAAGCAAAAGTAATCATGGAAAACTATGCCTGGCCGGGAAATGTTCGGGAACTGGCTAATACGATCCAAAAAGCGCTTATTTTCAATCGGGGAGCACCAATAAGCTCTGAAGAAATATCACAGGCTATACGAACAGAGACTTCTCCAAAACATCTAACTTTGGGAGATGAAGCAGACTATATCAAAGAGTGGGCACACAGGGTTTTATCCGGTGGAGAAAGCGACAAGGTGTTTACGCATTTAATGGATAAGTTCGGGGCGCTTCTCATTACGGAAGCGCTGAATATAACCGGAGGTAACCGCTCCCAGGCTGCTAAAATGTTAGGATTGTCCAGGCCCACCCTCCTGGCTAAAATGGAAAAATTCGGCATAAAGATCAAGACCGCCGCTGAAAGTGATTGATATCGGCACGCTCTACACTGCTGATTAAAATTAACGGAAGTATGCACTTGGCAAAGGTCACAGACGCTTTAGACAGCTTCAGGTTTGTGTAAGACCTACTTTCGATATTCTTACTCCTCTTTATCCTGGTTTCTTCGCTGTTACCAATCTTGCAGGTGGAAACGTCTGAAATTGTGACCCGGACAGTTTCACCTCGCCCCACAATTCTTGTAAGATTTGAGCATACTCCTCCGCACAATGAATATCGAGTAAGGCGACCTGTCCGTGCGGCTTTAACACCCGCACAATTTCCTTCACCGCCCTAGCACGACCATCTTTGTCAGGAATATTATGGATTGCCAAACTTGAGACCACCACATCAAAGGTTTTGTCTTCAAATGGTAATTCGCGCATATCGCCCGTCTGCACTTCGACACGATCAGCTACTCTTTCGGCTTGAGCGTTCGCCAGCGTGTTTTCAGGATGATTGCCAGATTGATCCACGCTTTGCCATAGGTCTATCCCAATCGCTTTGCCACTCGTAAGTCGTCGGGCAGCGGCATTGAGCAATAATCCTCGCCCACAGCCAACATCTAAAACCATTTCAGTGCCGCGTAGAGACAGCGAGTTTATCAATTGCTCTACCAATCGGAATTTACCAACTTTGCTGCTCCACATCATAAGAGCCGCACTTGCCAATATAGATGTTCCAGCCAACAGCCCCAAGACCAGCAAAATGGTAGCTATCAACCATTGGGCTGAGAAAAGGAGCGAATTCAGTGCGAACCCTAATATGATGATTGCTATACCAGAGAGCGTCAGGTTGCGAATAACCGTTGGAGCATCTATTCCATAATCTCCGTTCATTGCAAATAATCTCCATCCCCGCTACTTCTGCTCATTACTAGCATTTGGGGCGCTTAACTGATCTCGTCTCCGCTCTTCCTCTTCTAATTCCTTTAGTCGCTTAGGGCTGACTTGCATAAACGCTCTTATTACGTCTCTAGGATCATGTCCATAGAAGGAAAGAGGTTTGAGTCGCTCTTTTTGACCTTTTTTCTTCATAATCCTCTCCCCATTCGA
>JBKQRG010000297.1:0-8082 GCA_052144015.1 Desulfomonilaceae bacterium | reverse complement strand
GTTCTTATCTTGGTGCTAACCATTGCAACGCCCGTGTCGGACGCTGAAAACCTTGCGTAAGCCATAAGTGGGGGATATTTGTCGCATGGGTTATATATTCACGGATTGCGTGAAACACAACGACTCGGTGCGGCCCTCAACAGCCTGGCGGAAAATCTCAGCGCACATAACAAACGCATTTTGGAAGGTGTGGAAGTATTGACCAATGCGGCTGTTCAAATCGGGGGCACGTCATCGGAGCTTTACGTAGGGGCCACTCAAACTTCTTCTTCCATCAGCGCGACCGCGGCGACCGTAGGCGAAATGGAGAAGACCGCAAGAGTCGTCAATGAAACCGCGCGTAACATCGCAGAGCAATCGGAACGTACCGACGAAGTTGCGAACGCCGGAGCGAAGGCCACATCCGAGACTCTGCAAAAAATGACTCTCATAAAAGATAGAATGGATATTGTCAGCACTACGGTTGTTAAGCTGAGCGAGGACACTAAATATGTCGAAGAGATCATTTCAGCTGTCCAGGATTTTGCAGATCAGTCGAACCTACTGGCCGTCAACGCTTCTATCGAAGCCGCACGAGCCGGAGATCAAGGCAAGGGTTTTGCCGTAGTCGCTCACGAGATAAAGTCGCTTGCCGACCAATCCAAAAACGCAACAGAGAAGATTACCCAAATCCTCCAGGAGATTCGTAAATCGGTGGCGTCGGTGGTTATGGCTACTGAGGAAGGCGGAAAAGCCGTACTGGACGGCGTAGAACAATCTCAAACCGCAGGAAAATCAATTGAAGGCCTCTCGGATAGCGTTACCCGATTCACCAAGGCGGCCGGCGTGATCTTCTCCGAGACCGGGAAACAGTTTGCCAGAGTGGAGCGTGTCGCTGCCACGGTGAGGGACATTGAATCCGCAATGCAAAGCAGCGTGGAAGCCACAAGGCACCTGGAAGAAGCCGGCAAGGGACTTGAACAGTTGTCTTCATCGCTCACAAAAATGCTAAAAAGCCGAGGAAAAGACTATGCCGTTGACAGGTAAAACGTTTGCCTGACATGCCCCTCAAAAGCTGGCCCAGGTTCTGATTCAGGTCAGCTTTTCTTGCGTCAATTTTATGTCAATCGGTTGTGCATGGTTCTGATTTGTGCTGCTGTTCGGAACGGTCGACCTGAGTTAAGTAGTTGATGTTATTGTTCGCAAACTCTCCAGGGAATTATTCACCAGGAAAAGAATTCAACCGTCATTGCGAGGGCGTACGCCCGAAGCAATCTCACAACCGGCAAGAACAGATTGCTTCGTCATTTCAATCCTCGCAATGACACTTGTCTTACAGGCTGATTCTTTTTCAAAAGTATTATTCCGACTCTCTATTACAACTGGTAACCACTTGGTTGTAGTGGTTCAGGCTTCAGCCGAAATCCCGCATCGGGCGGGATTCGATCCCGCTGGGACGCGAGACTACTCGGGGAGCCAAAATTCCAAACATGCGATTAATCGGCAGAGTCCCGCCAAAGGCGGGATTAACCATTTTTCAGGCGCTTTGTTCTCCTTTACTGTTCAATTAGGGCGCACTATTTATCTAATGCGTACACATCAAGCAGAAGGCGTCTTAAATCAATTCTGAAGGATTTTCGTTCGCGGGACAGAAAGTATTATTTTATGTCCGTCACCTGAAAGTTGACGTCAGTTGATTCTACGCGCGCGATAGATACGATGCTCCGAGGCCATAAGTGCTTAATGTCTGTCCGTGGTCTACACAAACCTACTGTGCCTCTAACTTAACAAGTGGTACATACTACGGCGGTAGGCCGGGGGTAGATCAGCAGGACGCGAGTGCTTGTTGTTGGGAAGCTGACAATGAATAGGCTTTTGGTGTAATTGCGATGTGGTTCTTGGCTACCTCTTTTATCACCTTATCAAGCGATTGTTGACAAACCGACTCGCCAATGAAAACCGCACGGAAAACTAACATCCAGAAGATATTGGGGAATTTCAAGCCCCCAGGACGGGAAGAGGATACGAGATAGCTACACGACTGCTGCTGTGCCGCGCGTCGCGTGGCGCTGAAGAACTCCTGTCCTACTTGTTTCTGAGATCCCTGGGCTCCAACCATACATTCAAGCGCTGTAGCTCTTGGACCTCGTTGTCTTGAAGCCGCTCGCCGCTGCTTTCCAACCGGGCACCTCTGTGCGCCGGCCGCCTCGCCAAATTCGAACCCGAGTCAGCCGCTGCATTCGGTTGTCTATTGTCCAACAGCCTCTGTTCGCCCCTTTGGTTCTGCCTCCCTCCACTTCCCTGCGGCTGATCGGCGAATTCCGAACCCCCGCCCTTCTCTTGTTGTAGTCGCTCGCGGAGGTTATCCGGGCGTTCGACCGTGTGCTCGATACGCTTGACCTTGCGCGGCAAACCAAGAAGCTCCAGCCGCTCGCCTAAGTTATCCAGGCCCTCGCCCGCCCAAGCCGATAAACCTCCACCGGGATCGGACCGCCCACGATGGTCTGTTACGCCGGTTTCCAACTGTCCGGGCCAAACATGTCGATGCCCTAAGTGCCGGTGAAAACGACGAAGCGGCTCTCCCCACGATGCCGCTGGTGCGCTGATGACTGTCACGCTCGGCGATTGTGCACTTGCCGAGACTGGTGTGCTCGTTAGTGTCAGTGATGACGACGTCGCGCTAAGCGTGGTCGAAGTGCTCGTCTTTGCTTGACCCGAAGCCGGAGCTGCGGCCGCGGTTGGTGTGCTTGTCACGGGCTGACTTGAGGGCGAAGAACTCGGAGCCGCCAGCGCACTGGTCACTGCTTGGCCCGTTTGACCCGCAGGTTTGCTCGTACCGGCCGAATTACCAAGATACGGGATCCCAAATAGCAGCGTGAAAACTGCAAACGTCACCGCTTTCTTCATCTCCTCGCTCCTTTTACATCTGACGAGCGTGCCAGCCAGGTCTGTCAGCTCGTTAGACGCGGAAATGGGGCTTGTACTAAGATTGTTTTGCGACGGGTATTTTAGTTAGCGCATATTTCGTGCCATCAATTCACCCTGCAGTGTTGATACGACTAGACGATGGGTTTTCAACGGCGCCTACGTCCCGGATGTCCGTCGCCGGAAGGCATCCATACTGTCTATTGTGAGATTGAGCCATTATAATTCCTGCCATCTTGGCCACCTCATATGCTTGATTAGTCGCCTAGAGATAACCACAGGAGCAAGTATCGACGGATTTGGCATTCCGGATGCGCAGCCGAGGCTTCCTTTCGGATCCGGGGTCATCTTGCGGATGTCCTCTCCCGAGTCCTACGGCTCCGGATGGATCTGACACATTTTGTCACGTTCAGCCGAGACAGTACGATAACTCACTAACATATCTCCGCAAATTGCTGCGTAAACGTAATTGACAACAACGTCTATTTTGATGACGATTCTTGTCACCACACGTAATTGAGGTTTTGCTGAAACTGGGTCGGATTTAGGTAAGCCCTCGATCATGAAATGCAAAAGGCAAATTCCTGCTGCCGTTTGAGCTGCTTGGGTTTTTAGATGAATCTGCTCAGCGTGGAGGCCGTTCGCGTCTTGCCAGATGAAACGGGATTCACTCGGATTTCCACGGGAAAGTTTTTCAAAATCCAGCCTGGTCAGCTAAACTGGGAAAAGCGGAAGGTTGGCTCAAAAGCTTCAAGAAGCAATTTCATATGGGATGCCAAGCACAAAATTTGTTGCTTCACAATATCACACATTTAATTTTACACTTTTTCACGCGCTTTGTACTCATTTACTGTTCAATTAGAGGACACTGTTTATTCAATGCGTACAGATCAAGCAGAAGGCGTCTAGAATCAATCCTCAGCGATTTTCGTTCGCAGGCAATAATAAGCTCCTCAGAACGAGCATAATCTGTATTTTAATATTTGACCGTGCGGTATCGATACGGGTATCATCTCGCAGCAATTTTGCTTCACAACCAGGAACTGTTGCAACTGTTTGAATCCTTCTAATCCTGACCGATAAGGATGACGTCGTGTCTCCCATTTTTGCAGTACCACGATGTTTCGCTTGAATTTCAGGTAATGCTCACTCGGAATGGGCAATCGCACGAAGTTCCAATACATGGTGGCGAGAGCTTGAGCACGCCGCGTATAAAGTCTCTATAGCCGCTCATCTATTGAAATGGGGATATCAGTGGCTCGCGGGCAACCAGGAGCAGGCGGTACGCGACCTGGAGATCCCTCCTGAGGTTTTCACGCCCAAGGACCCGATGCGCAAGTCGGTTCGTGAGTGGCCGGAGAACCTGAGCCCAGCCGTATTGTTCGGCGGCTCGCCTCCCAAGGAGTAAATGGCCTCCACGCCTCAACAAGTGGTACATATTACGGGGCAGATCACATCTTAGGCTGCTACCGTATTCTGGGAAAGTAGATGGAAAGGAGGACGTTAGCATGTTACAGAGACTTGTCGTGACGGCTATTCTTTTCGTGTTGGTATTCTCCGGTTCAATAGCAACCGCGCAGATGCCAAACCCCTACGGCGAGCCCATTAGCCTGGAGAACGCGAAAAAGGCCGCGGCCGCGGCCATCGCTGAGGCACGTAAGAACAACTGGACCATGGCGGTGGCAGTCACAGACACGGCCGGTTCCCTGGTCTATTTCGAAAGGATCGACGCGACCCAGGTTGCTAGCTCCGTCGTAGCGATCAATAAAGCGCGCTCCGCTGCCGTATACAAGCGGCCGACGAAGTCATTCCAGGACGCACTGGCTGCCGGTGGGGAAGGCCTCCGTATCCTGCGTTTGGAGGGCGCTGTGGCGGTCGATGGGGGGCTTCCTCTCGTCATGGATGGCAAGATCGTGGGCGCAATCGGAGTTTCGGGCGGCACGAGTGCGCAGGACGGCCAGGCCGCGAAACCGGGTGCGGAGGCACTTAAATAGCTTTAGCGGGGACGAAGACGAGGCGCAACTTGACAACGGCATCCACCGGAGGTACTGCTCGCCATTACTGATTCCGAAACCGTTGTGCCGCTACTCCATCGTCGATTACTTGCGACTGCCGTTGCTTCTTGAGCTATCCCAGGTCCCCTTCTCCTGGCCATCGTTTCGCAAGCGCCGTGTACACCGTCAGGGGAGCGGCCGGTTCACCGCCCCCCTGGTCCATTTTGGTCACTGAATCAAATTAAACCCGATTTCAGCATTTTCAGCCGGTTCGATGATTCCCGGCCCTAGTTGTCTCTCAGGAGGAAAACGTATACCTCTAACTCAATAGTGGTACATATTCCGGGGGCGGCTCAACAAGGCCAAACGAGTAATCGATGGATGTCTCCAACTTCACGGAGGGTACGGGTACGGCGAGGAATATCTCGTGGCATGTGCGTGGCTGGACGCCCGGGTAATGTCCATTTTCGCCGGAACCAACGAAATCATGAAAACCATTTGCGCCAATTTCATGGGCCTCTAGATCGGAACCCCGGGTCCGAGGAGCCATTCACTGCCGTGACGTGATCCGAGGACCCTTAAGATGGCCGGATCGCATCAGAATGCCGGACAAAAGGAGGTTTAGCCATGCATCTCGGAGGACTCGTCTCACGGAACAAGCGCACCGTTCCCGACAAGGTAGGGATCATCTACCAGGACAAATGCTATTCCTGGGCCGAAGTGGACAACCGGGTCAACACGGTTGCCAACGCTCTCATCAAGGCAGGGGTCAAACAAGGCGACAAGGTGGCCCTGTGGATGTTCAACTCTGACCTGTTCGTTATCGCCTTCTACGGTATCGTCAAGACCGGAGCGGTTGCCGTGCCCGTCAACTTCCGTCTGGCACCGCCGGAAGCTGAATACATCTTGGACAACTGCGACGCTGTCGGTCTGATCTTCGATGATGTCTTCGAGCCGGCGGTCAAAGAAATGAAAGTACGGCAGGGCAAGATCAAGCACTTCATATCGGCCGGGCCCGGCAGGTTTGACGGATGCAATCCCATGGAAGAAATCATGTTTGCCGGCGATTCGTCCGACCCAGGTGTCGAAGTGGACGAGTACGCCGAGAGCGAGATGATCTACACGTCGGGAACGACTGGGCGGCCCAAAGGGGCGGTCCTGGTGCATCACAACCAGATCGTTCTGACCACCACCGTCTGTTCGCTGTTTGCGCTGAATCCGGCCGATCGCCTTCTCCACGTGGCCCCGCTGTTCCACTCCGCTGAGCTGAACCTCTATCTCAACCCCGGGACCTACATGGGATGCACCCACGTCATCATGAAGGACTTCGTCCCGCACCAGGTACTGGCAATGATCCAAAAGGAGAAGATCACACAGTTCTTCGGCGCTCCAATCATGTATCTGCTGATGATGAAGGTCCCGAACTTCGACGAGTACGATCTGTCGTCAGTGAGGTTTTTTGGGTACGGTGCGGCACCGATGGCAGCGGAGTCGGTCAAGCAGGCGATCAACAAGTTCAAGACCACCAACTTCTTCTGCCTCTGCGGGCTGACCGAGGGCGGCCCGGGTGGGATAGCCCTGTACCCCAACGACCAGATCCGCAAAGCGGGCGCAGCCGGCAAGTACATCGTCAATATGGAGACCCGACTCGTCGACGACCAGGAAAACACTATCACCAAACCAGGGGTGGTGGGCGAGCTTGTTATCAAGGGCGAGACTACCATGAAGGAATACTACAAGAATCCCGAGGCTACAGCCGATACCATTCGGAATGGTTGGCTCCATTCGGGCGACCTGGGAGTGATGGATGAGGAAGGATATATCACGCTCGTCGACCGGAAGAAGGACATGATCATCACCGGCGGAGAAAACGTATATTCCAAAGAGGTTGAAGACGCTCTGTTCGAGCATCCGAATATCAGCATGGCTGCGGTCATCGGCGTGCCCCACCCAACCTGGGGAGAAATGGTGATGGCCGTCGTCACTTTGATCCCCGAACAGCAGCTTACTTTCGAGGAACTTAGGGAGTTCCTGAAGACTCGCCTGGCGGATTACAAGATCCCACGGCTCATGGAGATCGTAGAAGCCCTGCCGGTAAATGTCGCAGGCAAAGTGATGAAGTACCAGCTCCGGGAGCAGTTCAAAGACCGGGCCGAGCTGGGCACATAGCTCCGGTTCACTTGCAAACGAATGAGACCTTGGGCTAGGCTGGCGCTTCCGGCTAGTTCGACAGCGCAGAAACGGGCCTGTCCGCACGTGCCCCTGGATGGGCGATGGAAGGACGTTCCAAGGCTCCTCGAACGAGCTGCCGGTGCGAGCAGCCTCGGTCTCTGGGCCTCAGGCATTGTGGCTCGAATCATGTGAAGGTGCTGTTCATCAAGTGAGACCTGCGATATGCCACCGAAACGAAGTTCGGCTGTGCCGGTTATAGTGGAGAAAGTATGCCGTGAGTTGAAGTCTCAGCCTGTTGCTAAGGAGGGACGCTTTTTTATAAGATAAACTGTCATCGCTCACGCTCCGGCGATTTGCCAAAAGAACAAATAAGAATCGTATTCGTATCGCTCGCTCTCCTCGAGCCCATTAGTTTCGATTGGGACGAGAAGCTTGACCTTCCCCCCAAGAACTGGTCCAGATTCTGAGTCAGTATGGAGTAGCAGCTCGGCTAAGTGCAACGTCTCAAAAAACCTGTCACCAATTTGTTACCTTCGGTTATGCAACGTATTGATTCGTCGTGACGGGTTGGAACGGTCGTGGCAAGCTAACTTGTTGATATTACATTGGTTAGTGAGATTTGTACGTGTCTGTTAACCACTAGGTTGTAATGGTTGAGGCTTTGGCCGAAATCCCGCATCGGGCGGGATTCCAGGACTACTCGGGGAGCCAACAAAAATAAACCATCCCGCCCGGTTGGAAACAGCACGGAGCGGGATTTTTTGTCTGACCAGAAGGCTTGTGGATTGCGGGCAGGGGCCGTTGCCGGCTCATGTCCGAACCACGTTATGTGATTCAAACATGAGCCAAGAGCAGATTTGATAATCATCTAAGAGGCTTTATACCGGGGGGGGTAAAGCGATAAAGCCTGGATAGGCGCCTCTGTTTTAAGGGGATATAATGCCCCCACGTGTTACGGCACAAAAACAGGAGGCGCCCATGAAATTGTACGCTGGATTCGATCTTCATTCAA
>JBKQRG010000296.1:0-17348 GCA_052144015.1 Desulfomonilaceae bacterium | reverse complement strand
TGGCATTCGGCTTTGTTGTTGAAAAGTTTGCGCTGTTCGTAAGACAATTATCATTTTTTATTGGGAAATCAGGCTTGCCAGAAACCCATATGCCTCCTCCTCTCCATGGATATTCATCAATCTTTGGGATAGTCCTCGTGAGTCTTGGGGCTTTGATGGGCATGCTTGCATTTATCAGGTATAAGAAGGTCGAGAGACAAATTGACGAGGACACATATCAGTCATCGTTGATACTTGACGTGATGCTCACCATATCAGTCCTTATAGTAGGAATCTTCCTTGTGATTTATTTGATTCATAGTGGTTGACGCAGGTGCAGTTGTGGAAGCGCTGATACACTATTAACGAAAATGGTCATCCCCTGCTCAGGTAGGGGCCTTTTTAGAGCAAGCACCTGAAAGGCTCCTTTTCGGCACCGATCTCAATTTCTTGATCCCAAGCCGTATTTCTCTTGATGCCCCGATTGAGAAGCCCATTCACATCTCGATATCTTTACAGACCTACGTTCCTGAGAAATCGTCTCAAGCTTAGCCATTCGCATCCTAGTGGATCTTTTGAAGTGGAGAAGGCAGAGATATGGCCTTATTCCCAACATTGTGGATACGCAACGCCCATCGCCATCATATCCCATCAGAATCATATATATTTAAGGGTTAAGAGTGTAATCTGTTTCGGCAAAGCTGAATTTGTGGAAGATCTGATTCAGAAGAGAGCGATCTTGGAAAGAATGGTTCAGAAATACGTGCCGACCGGCGTACCCATGGATGATCAAAACATCAAGATGACCGCTGTAGTAAGGATTGTCGTCGAAAGGATGAGCGGAAAGGCGCATGGTGCCTCACCATCCCACACGGTAATTATCAATCGCTTCCACCCTACAAAATCAACAGAGGGTCAACAGCCGCCTGCAAAATAGCTTGAAGCTCGCATTCTGGACGGTATTGATAGAATAATTGCCGAACCTCTGAACCCGAGAAGCCATTTACAGATCCCTTTTTTCCGAGTCCTATCTTAAAGAATCGTCACTTTTCTTAGTGACCGGAACGTATTCAAATGGTAGGTTTTTTCGTCATCCGAGCCGTCGGCAACGGTACATTCGTCCCTCCGAATAACCGGCTTATCATGGAGTCAGCCTCCGAAGAGAACAAGTGGGGCGTTTCAGGCATTCTGAATACCGTGACCTTTCTGGGAGCGACCATCGGTGTTGTGTTCTCTGAGGCCATGTTTCCCGAAATCATTCACCAATCCGGGACCGATCATACGTTCGCCGGATCGGGCTTTTCAGCGGATACCCTGTATAGCGGTTTTCGCTCCGTCTTTGCAGCGCTCGGGATTGTCGGTATCATCGGAACGATCGCTTCATATCTCACAGGGTATCCACAAAGAAAAGGCAAGGAGACACTCACATGACTATGGGAAAAGATCCCTCCACCCTTCTCCTTAGAGCGACCGTCATGACGCAGAGAAAATATCTGCCGGTACTCTGCCGCCTTGTCCATGACTATGCCCTCCGGGAAGGATTATCCGAAGAAGAGAGCAACCATTTGGAACTGGTCACTGAAGAGGCATGTCTGAACGTTATTCAGCACGCCTTTGAAGACCGTTCCGACCAATACTTCGATCTCATCGTCGAGATGCGTCCCGCCCGGTTTGTAGTGGCCGTCGAGGACAGGGGCTTGCCGATGGACTGGGAACGGATCAGGCAGGGATCAGCCGAGGGGTTCGGCGTGCGGCTCGCAAAGGCATTTACGGACGAGGTGCAGTACATCAATCTCGGGCTCAACGGAAAGCGGATCGAGTTCATTAAGGATTTTTCGAAAAAGAAGAGCCTTGAGATGCGCTATGAGGACCACCACCCCGAGGCCGTAGCGTCCGATACGGTAAGTGGAGATGTCCCTCTTGATATCCGTTTGATGCGCTCCGATGAAGGGGCTGCACTCGCTCGGTGCCTCTATCGTGTCTATGGATATTCGTATATACAGGAGATGTATTTCCCGGAAAAGATTAACGACCTGATTGAAAGCGGCCTTCAGGTTTCTATGGCGGCCCTGAATCCGGACCGGGAGATTGTTGCCCATCAGCGCTACATAAAGAGCCGCCCCGACAGTCTTGTTGCCGAACTGGGAGCAGGAGTGGTCGACCCCAGATACAGAGGCCGGGGGCTCTTCGAGAGAATAAAGAAGGAGGTCATTGATTACGGCCGCAGCAAGGGACTGCTCGGACTGTTCATTGAATCCGTGACTGCCCATCCTTACTCGCAAAAAGCAAACGCCGTTTTGGGTGCTCGGGAGACGGGTATTCTTTTGGGATATGCTCCGATGAGCCTTTCGTTTAAGGAGATCGAGGAAGTTCTGAAACAGCGTCATACCGTCGTCCTCATGTACAACAGGCTGAACAAGGAACCTTCCCGGAAGGTCTATCCGCCTCTCCGCCACGGGACCATCATAGCGGAAATATATGAGCACGGCGACCTTCAGCGGACCTTCGGCAATGCCGGTGACAATCGGGACGACATGGAGGTGCATTCCCATATGGAAGTCCAAGTGAATCCCGACCTGGGGTTGGCTTTCCTCACCGTGATAGGCTACGGAAAGGATTTTCAGGACTTCATCCATTACCACGTGCGCGAAATGTGTTTCCAAAAAATCGATTGCATATTCCTGGACCTCCCGCTTTCGCATCCGGCAACGCCGCGAGCTTCCGTTGAGGCTGAAATGCTCGGTTTTTTCTTTGCCGGAATTGTTCCCGAAATGCACGACGGTGATGTAATGCGTCTTGCGTACCTCAACAATGTGCAGATCGATCCAACGAAGATCGTTATCGCATCCGAATTCGGGAAGCGCCTATTTGATTATGTCCGGCAGGAGTACGCAAAGAAACTCCCTCAAAAACTGTAACCATTCACTTTTGCGCGGAAGTCATTAGGCGCACGACGGCCTTCGTTCCGCAAGAGCCCCGGGGGCAGTGTATTGAGTCCCCGCTGAAGAAGTGGAATCAGGGGGGATTGGAAGGTGAAAACAATTTTGTTTGTCGCGAGGAGCTTGATTTTTTGTCATCAATCGCACCGGATGCCATCAAGCAGCCTCTAATGTAGACCGGCCTTTTTCACGACACCACCTTCTACATCGGCTAACGGGTGATAGACAACGAAAGCGGACCTGTCGATGGCTCTCACCATTGTCTTAACCTTCCCAATTTCCAGGCGAGTCACAACGCAGTACAGAGTTGCCAATGGCAAACGCATTGCGCTGATTGGTAGTTCCACGATCACTGCCGTGAAACACAAGAGAGACCTATATTAAAGGTCTCTTTTTCCCAGGCCAGTACTAATTTTTTACATGCAGTTGAGGTTGCGTTCGGAACGTAACAGAATGGGGGATTCTCTGCATGGGAACTAGAGAAAGGAACTGCCAGCCCCTATAGTGTTCCGGATAAAAATTTGTTTTTTGGAAGGCCGGTCCTGGCTTCCTTCTAGTCCACACCCATCCAAAAAGTAAGCCTATTATCCGCATGGGTACTAGGTTTTCTAGTGTTTTGTTGTGTGGTTTCTATTTTGCGAAAATAGGGGTTTTTCACACCTGGTCTAATTATTCCCTCGTTTCCCTTGCTGCCGACCTGGATTCATATGTTCTTGCTATCGGTCCCATACGAAAGTATACCCTTTAAAGGTCTACTTCTGATTGTCCTCCGCTGCAGGTAAATAGATGGGCTGCTCCAAGGGAAACGGTTTAACCTCAGGCTTACAGAGTAACGGCTTTGATCCTTTCAGGCGTCGTAAGACCCTACCAATGGCCTCATCGCACACCCATTCCTGTATCCCTTTCCGGATCTGTAGATCAAGCGGCAGCAGATTCTGGAAAAGGGTTCTCCTCCTGCCTCGATGGGCTAATCTGGAAAATATGCTTTCAAATTCACTGGGATCAGAGGGTAACGATTCCCAGTCCACAGGGACAGACAACTCCAGGTAGCAATCAGTGATGCCATCCAGGTCAGTCTTACCGATGAATTACTGATTGGCCACGTCTTCACTTCTTCTTGTAATGATCGACCACCACCGGTGCGAATTTGTATTCCACCGCACCTTCGTATTTGATTCCCTCCCAGCCGTCAGGCCATACACAGACGTTTTTTCCATCCTGCCATTGAGTTCCGATTCCGGTGGCGTAACCGGGTCCAAAAACAAGGTCATGATCCTTGGAGAACATTATCCTTGCCGAAGTGCCTACGTGATTAGTTTTCTCTAAGACCGGCACCAGCTTATCGGGGTCTAGCGTATCGGCCTTCTCGATTGCCTCTTTTAGAATGTAAAGGACGTCATAGGTCCCAGCCGTATAATTCGGGCCTTCCTTAAACTTGTCTTTATACTTATCGATAAAAGGTATTGTTAGGTCAGTGATTTTGACCGGTGCGTAAGTATTAACGATCAAAATGAAGTTCCCTTTTCCTCCCGTGGCGTTCCAGAATCCGTCCTTTTCAGCCTCAACATTGATTCCAACAATAGGAGCCGGAATCTGGAGCTCGCCTGCCTGCTTGGCAAAAGGAATACCCACAGAAGAAGAGAAGGTGACGAAAATAATTTGGGCTCCGGCACGCTGGATTGCGGAGAGTTCCCCGGTGACATCCGTTGCCGTAGCAGAAGGTCGCCAAACCCCCACAACTTCCATTCCCATTTTCGTGAGAGTTCCCTCCGCGACTTTTACCATCGGATCAGCCCAAGCGGCCTTTTCAGCGACAATGGCAACTTTCGGCTTATCGACACCGAATTCTTTGGCCATAAGCTTGCGCACCATGTCAAGCAGAACAAAATCAACTTTAACCAGGAAATTCGAATTGTACGGCGTCACCCGGAACCAGTACTTGTACCTGTCATAGTCTTTCGTGACGCGCTCACAAAGAACGGGAGAAGCGGCACCGCATCCGAAGAAAATCTTCTTGTTATCCGTGGCGATATCCTGCATCGCCAGCATAGCCTCAGTGCGGAACCCCCCAGCCAGGAAATCGACCTTGTATCTGCTAACGGCAAGTTCCATGGCATTCGTCGCGTCTGGCACGCTCAAAAACTCATTGGAATCCACTTTTATGATTTCGATGGGACGTTTAGCAGCTTTTATTGTTACACCCCCAGCCTTATTTATTTCCTCAGCAGCCATTGTCGCACCATTCCACATGCCCTCGCCCTGCGTGAACTGCATTGGGCCGATGATTCCAATCTTGATAGGATCAGCCGCCCATGCAAAAAAGTTCAAGGAACAGGCCACAATAATGCTCAGCAACACGGTCCGAAGCATAAGAGCGTTTTTCATTTTTCCCTCCCGGAATATTTTTGATGATTGAAGTTCTGCCTGTAGGTTCGTAACGACGGCGTTCAAACACAGAAGCACTTAAATACAGAAATGTGTAATAGTCTTCATAGGTCAAGTGGCACAATTTCAGTGCGAGACTGGCAAGAAAGAAGCATGGAGATGTGGGGCCTATTTGGTGTCCGTCGGAAGCTACAGTTGAGAAGGCCATGAACCATCTCCGTCGGAAGAGCCTCGTTTCTTCATAGCCCACGATATCGCCTTAGTGCAAGGACTTTCCATAGACGATTATAATAGCCGCTTGAATCACTCTGAGAGCATCTTGCAGGCTTGCGCTAGGCATCAGTAGCCGGTGTCAGCAGGCCCGTCAAGGGGCTACTTCACAACCGTAAGCCGTTGCCTCTCTCGCCGCCTGAGTATTTCGTCCTCCCCATCTTCAATGGTGTCCATGATGGACTCCCACACATCCGAATCCACCTCACCGTAAGGCCCTGAGTAGATGAGCATTCCGGCTTCTTCAAAGTCGATGTTGAACTCCACCCCGGTGAAAGGGTGGAAGAAGAAGCGGAATTCAAATTCCATTTCATGATTATTCTGATAGCCGTACACCATCACAGATCCGCCAGCTCTTTCTCCCATATTTTCATCTGGTTCCTGGGGCAACGGATCTTCATCGATTCGGTGAAACCCTACCATAGCCATATAGTGATCGGCCTGCTTGAGCAGCACTTCTCGGATGAATTCTTCGAAAAATGGCTTGAAGCGGTCCCGATAGTATTCTTCGGTAGGATCCGGTAACTGTCTGTCGCTGGTCATATTTTTATGGTACTACGGCGGTTGTCCAACGTAAAGAGGGCTTCCTGGGGTTGTCCGGGTGTCCCCATTTTGTCCCCACTTTTTTGGGTCGAATGGGTTCGAGCGGGTTCTGCAGGTGTCGAAAAGGATTGAAAAGACTAAGGTTCGTGGGCAAGTGGTTGATAAGATTAATAAGACTCCGGGCTCTCACGGCGCAGACAGAGATTCGATTCTTCTTGTGAATATCAATAATATTAGGAACTTCAAGTGATCTGCGGATCACTTTTTTTATCGATGGGGGCCATATGGGGGCCATTTGTTGAAAGTAGGTTCACCACGGCATGCAAATCCTGGTTGATGTTGTGGATGTACTTCTGAGGTGGAACAGGTGTTTTCTTATATGTCTCAATCCCGATTCATTCGAGAAGGCTTCAATTCCGGAAATTCGCTTGTGTGATTGGCCTCCCGGATCAATTCAGCCGCCAGATCATGGCATTCAGAACCCCGGCGACGCTTACCCAAGCTAGATAAGGGGTCATCAAAGCACCAGCCGGCTTCGAGATCTTCCAGAAAGACGCGGCAGTTGCCAGAATCGCTACCCACAAGACGCAGATTTCCATAAGAGCCAGGCCGGGGCTTCGGAGACCGAAGAATAGCGCGGACCACCCTGCGTTCAGGAGGAGCTGCACAGCATAGGTCGCCAGAGGAAGTCGTCGGCTCCCTACACCGCTGTGGCGCCAAACGATCCAGGCAGCTATTGCCATCAATGTGTGGAGGATCGTCCATACTGTACCAATCGTAGCCCCTGACGGAGTCCAGGACGGCTTTGCAAGCGAGGGATACCACGTGTCGACTGAGAGATTGGTGAGAAAACCGCCCAGGGAGGCGACTCCGAAAACAATGAGCAGACTTGCCAGAAAGCCCGCAATCTGTTTGGGCTTGCTCATGGAAATATAGGCACTCACCGATTGCGTAACCTCTGTTTTTCTGATCGACTACATGCCTGGTCAGGGCTTGTCTTGACCACGAGGAGAATACCAAATGCCGGCCGGTCACGCTTGCACGAGCGGCCCCGGTGCCAAGTCTCCTTGTGCTCGATCCCCATGCCACGCGATAACGGAGTCGGGACATCAAGCCTCATTCGAAACATTGCCACTGAATGTTGCATCGTCAGCACAACTTACCGATAGCAGCACTCTCTTAAGCATGATTCCGCAGCTGCAACTCGATCGGGTGCGGCTTCAAATAATACTGTTCTCTCAAATAGGGCGGATCGTATTTCCGCACATAGTGGTTAAGTAGGGTCACAGGTACAATGAGGGGAAGATGGCCCTGACGATACTGCTCGATAATTTCGAGCAGCTCTCTTTTTTCGTCGGCGGACAAAAGCCTCTTCAAGAACCCCATGCAGTGCATAAGCACGTCCGTATGTTTACGCCGCGTGGTCTTGAGCCTCAGAGCCTCCATCAGCAGCTCCTGATATTGAAAACGGAACTGCTCAACAGTATGGTCCTTTAAATTTGCGACTAACTTGCCCATTAACCTCATATGATTCGGGCTGTGGGCCATAATTAGGAGCTTGTGCTTCGTATGGAATTCCACGAAACCTCGCCGCATCGGTTTCGGGGAAAGGCTTTCCCTCCATTTCTTCAAGACGAAAATCGCCTCGATGAAATTCTCTCTGAGTTTGGGATCATGAAGCCTCCCATCCTCTTCAACCGGCAGCAAGGGGAAGTTATCCATGAACGCACGGGCGAACATGCCGATTCCACGGTTCGAGGGCATCCCCTTATCATTGTAAACTTTGACTCGTTCCATACCGCTGCTCGGTGATCCTTTCTTGAAAATGAAGCCGTACAGATCAAGCTGCTCCAATTCTCTGACCTTCTTCGAGCACCAGCTCAACATTCTTTCTGTGTGATCCTGTTTCGTGTTGCTCGTTATCAAGCGCGGTGAGTCCGGATCTCCCACGAGGCGCAAGGCCTCCCGCGGGATTGAGAACCCGCATTCCACCTCCGGGCAAACTGGAAAGAATTCAACGTATTGAGACAGCGTGTCCGTTATGAAGGGATCCCGGCTGTGGCCGCCATTGTAGCGCACGTTTCGGCCTAAGAGGCACGCACTGACTCCCAGCTTGATCTGCTCTTCCATGGGGATTATCATCCTCCGTCGAAAGATTGGCTGAACCCCTCGTCAGGACTCGAGCGATCCGCCAAAATTACCGCACATTTTGCACTGTGGGTCAAGGATTGCGACATGAATCCGCCGATCGGCTGACAGAGAATATTATTGCCGGGCCATAGAATGACACAGGTACCCGATTTCCGAATTCAGAAGTGCAACGAGGCAGAGGATAACCCGCGAGGCGCCTATGTCCTCTACTGGATGATTGCCAACCGTAGAACTTTTTGGAATTTCAGTCTGCAACGGGCAGTTGAGTGGTCGAACAGATTTGACAAACCGCTCGTCGTCCTTGAGGCTCTGCGATGCGGCTATCAATGGGCCTCGGACCGAATCCACCTATTTGTCGTAGGGGGATTGCGGGACAATGCGGCTCGGCTCTACAATACCGGGGTGTTTTACTATCCGTATCTGGAACCGGAGCCAGGTGCAGGCAAAGGACTCTTAACCGAATTGGGAAAGCGGGCCTGTGTAGTCGTCACTGATGATTCCCCTGCCTTCTTCTTGCCGCGGATGGTCGCGTCGGCAGGCCGCCAGGTTAGCGTCCTTATGGAGAAAGTGGATTCAAATGGGATCCTGCCGATTCATTGGACCGACCGGGTTTTCTTGACTGCTTTCTCATTCAGGCGTTTCATGCAGAACAACATTGAATCACACCTACACTCATTTCCGAGGCCTGACCCGCTCTTTGACGGTGTGCGGCCCTTCAACGACCAGCTGCCGGGACAAATTGTTGAGCGCTGGCCACCTGCACACGACGTACTCAGATACGTGAAAGAGGTCTCTTTGGCTTCCTTCCCCATTGACCACTCTGTTCCACCGTCGCCGATCCGCGGAGGAAAGCGTGCAGCAAATCGAACCCTGAAGAAGTTTCTCAGAGAGGGCCTCAACAGATACGCTGACTGTAGGAACCATCCTGATGACGATGCGATGAGCGGCCTGGCGCCATACCTGCATTTCGGTCATATCTCAATCCACCAGGTTTTTCAGGACCTGATAGATCATGAAGGATGGTCCAAAGCGAAGATTTGGGGAGTCGGGAGAGGATCGCGTGAAGGTTGGTGGGGCATGAGCCGGAATGCCGAATCCTTTCTGGACCAGCTGATCACGTGGCGCGAGCTTGGTTACAACATGTGTGCCCATCTGCCTGTCTATGATCGTTACGAATCCCTTCCAGCTTGGGCACAGGAGACGCTGGACAGGCACAGGAACGATCCCCGATCCCACCTGTATGCACTTGATCAGTTCGAGAACGCCGATACCCATGATCCTATTTGGAATGCTGCACAAACGCAGCTCAAGAGGGAAGGACGACTCCACAACTATCTTCGTATGCTTTGGGGCAAAAAGATTCTCGAGTGGACACGATCTCCGGAAGAAGCGTTGGATGTCATGATCCAACTCAATAACAAGTATGCGCTCGACGGTCGGGATCCCAATTCTTACACGGGAATATTCTGGACCTTAGGGCGGTACGACAGACCCTGGGCTCCTGAGCGGGCTGTATTCGGAAAGATCAGGTACATGTCCTCCCAAAACACAGCCAGGAAGCTTCGATTGAAGCAGTACCTCAGAAAGTATATGGAATGAGTGTTTTCTGGAATCAATGGATCAGCCCAGTCTTATATGAATGAAAGGGCAACCAACAGGAGGAACGAAGAATGGCAACTCTGAAAAAAGGTGACAAAGCGCCTACCTTTAACTTAACAGATCAAGACGGCAAGCAGGTGAAACTAGTAGACTTCAAAGGGAAAAAGGTGCTCTTGTACTTTTATCCGAAAGCTGACACTCCGGGCTGTACGAAGCAGGCCTGCAGTGTCCGAGATGCGCGTCAAGGTTTCCAAGACCTGGGGATAATTGCATTGGGGATAAGTCCTGACGCCGTCGAAGCGCAGAAGAAGTTCGACGAGAAGCACGCCTTGGCGTTCCCTCTCCTGTCGGACCTCGATCACAAGGTAGCTGAACTCTATGGCGCCTGGAGTGAGAAGAAGATGTATGGAAGATCGTTTATGGGAATCGTCCGTTCGGCTTTCCTTATTGATGAGGCTGGCAAAATTATGGGCGCGTGGTATAAAATCAAACCGGAAAACACTGTTCCGGAGGCTAAGAAGGTTTGGGGGCAAGTGAGACTGACTGGCCAATAGTCAACTTTTTAAGTGATGCTCGGCTTGATTGACGAGAGGAGGATCGCATGAACGTGCCACAATACATTACCATCGCGGAAGTGCAGAGAGTGTGCCGAGAACTCGGCATTCGAGACTGGACAGAGCTGAAAGAGGCCGCCCTCCCTGTTGAAGAGGCCCAAATCATAAGAAACGCCGTCGGATCAGAGGCGACCAAAATCACTGCTGATGAGTTCCGCCGCGGATTGGAAGTCGAACTGGAGCATGGACTGCAATTCCCGGATGCAAACGTTACTAACAATCATCCCCTCTTGACGGGAAAAATCGTGCTGGCCCATCTCAAGGAAACTCTTGATTATTACTCGAGGCTTGAGGTGGCCGAACTTGAGGGCGACATACTGAAGGCACTCACCAAGGGTGACTTGGGCAAGCTCGCGGAGAAGTACCGGAAATTAATCCACGCCCGCGTAGCATTGAGTTCGAGTGAGGCAAGCCACCTGTAGTTTACCGGCCGCTGAACACGACCGGGCGCCATGCACAGAGGAAGAACCGGGTTCTGTTCTGGCGGGTAAAGCTTATGGGTGGTTGGGCACTCCACTCCAACGGTTCCACAAGGAGGCTCCGAAAGCCGTGAAGGAAGAAATCAAACTCGAGACAGAAGTCAGGAACCTGTTGGCATCCCAAAAATTTGCCGTCCTATCGACTCAGGAGCGGGATCATCCGTACCTCAATCTGGTTGCTTTCGCAGAGACCAGTGATCTCCGGACCCTACTGATTGCTACACCAAGGGCCACCAGGAAGTACGGGAATCTTTCATCAAAGTCCGGCGTTGCCCTGCTCGTAGACAATCGGTCTAACGACGCAGCGGACATTCGCGAGGCGATGGCCGTAACCATAATAGGCATCGCCCTCGAAGTCCCAGACTCAGAAAGAGAAAGATTCGAACGAGTCTATCTGGAAAAGCAGCCGCACATGGAAGAGTTTTTGTCCTCTCCTGCCACGGCTCTGATCAAGGTTGATGTAGAATCCTACCTCCTGGTGAGCCGCTTCCAAAAAGTAACTACACTGGATTTTAAATGACCCAGCGGGCCGACAAGACCGGCCTTGTGATTGATGCCGGGCATAATTTTTTGCTGAGCCCTCGAAAACTGAACATTAAAGGACTTCCTTGAGTGCAAGCTGTGCTGCAAGGTGTACGCACATCAGCTGCCACTGCCGATCAGGGGCAAGACCTTGTCGATGGTGAAAAACACGACGTGTCGCGTGAGCTGCTCGGTGAACATGGAATAGTCGCACCGTCGGCAAATGCTGGCAACCAACTCGTCATTGGTCTCCTCACGGAGCTTCGTGAGGTAGAGCCTCTTGCCTGAGTACCCTGGTCCGGACTGAATGAAGACGTAGGCAGCATGCGGGTTCACCTGGAGGTTTGCGTGCGTCAGCCGTTCCCGCATAATGAACGCGACCGTGTTCTCGTCAAAAAAGTGGGGTCTGGCATACACCGCGGCATCAACTTTGCCGGAAGAATCGGACGTGGCCAGCACACCGTAACCCTTTGTATTGTCAAAGTAATTGCTGAGATTCATGTTTCACCTCTCTCACGTTTTCCTCCGGGCCTCTTGTCGGCCCCCTATTCCGAGAGTTGACTATCTATCAGAATAATCATCCGCAAAGGTTCGAGTAAAGCGGAATCTTCGGATGACAATGCCGGACTGTCCCCGAGTAATAATCCAATGGTAAACCCCGGCAAAGCCAGGGTACTCCAAGATGTTTGACTGTGTGAGGCAAATGAGTAAAACCTTTTAAGGATACCACAACTAAATCTGATAGGTTAGATGAAATAGCATCAAAGCCTAAGAGTAAGCCTGAAATCACCAGTGATCTGCCCCCCAGGGTTATGCACCACTTATTAAGTTAGGGGCATACCAATTTGTCTCCTCCAGTAAGAAGGAAAGGATTTTCTGTTGTTAGTGGACGGTCCGCGTCGTGAGTATGGTCTCAACGGTGGCTGGATCTGCGATGGGTTCTTTCTTGAGAGCGGTCAAAATCCCAGGGCCCCCAAAGAGCCCCTTTTTGGTATTAATGCGTCTATTTTAGGTCACGAAAAGACCGGAATCAGCCGTGATATCAAGTAACCCATTGACATCATTAGGACCGCCGCCCGCCTCTCGGAGACAGGGGTCCGAAACCCCTTGGGACTGCCAATGATATTAGGAACTTCAAGTGATCTGCGGATCACTTTTTTTATCGATGGGGGCCATATGGGGGCCATTTGTTGAAAGTAGGTTCACCACGGCATGAAGATCTTGGTTGATGTTGTGGATATACTTCTCGGTGGTACTCAAATTCTTGTGTCTCAGAATCCGTTGAATGGTCTTTGCACTTACTTTATATGTGTCGGCAAGGACTGAAGCGACATAGCGCCTCACGGCGTGAAAACCGAATTCCTTTACTCCTGCTCTCTTGCATAATCCTTTGACGAATTGACGCCGGTTTTTGAAAGGCTTACCGTAATGCTGCGGACGATCACATACAAAGACGTACGGCGACTCCTTGAATTTCCGGTTTTGCCAACACCACCAGAGGTCTTCATATAAAGTGTCACTCATCGGGATCCACTCCGATTCCTCGGAACCGTCATCAGTCTTGCGAGTGGTAAGCCTCACCTGTCTCTGCTCGAAGTTGATGTCTTCTGCCCACGTCCATCTGAAAATCTCGGTTTTGCGAGCACCTGTCTGCAAATAAGCGTTCAGAAAAATAGTCTCTTCTCTCTTGGCCGCGGCAAGCACTCGAAGAACGTCTTCAGTTGGAGGAGTGTACTGGGGCTGTCTGCGATGAGGGAGTCTTTTCAAGTGGGTCAAAGGGTTCTCAGCCGGCATCTTCAATACATCCATGCCCCAAGCAAAGATCGATTTCAGATGTTTATAATCCTCATTATAACGTGCGGTTTTGCCATTTTTGGCCTGGGACAAGAGATAGCTCTCGATCATATCCGGGGTGACATCCGGAACAGGGATGTTACCGAGACGCTTGAGCACCCTTTTAGTGACCCTTTTTTTGTTGTCGTATGTCTTGTCCACGAAACGGAGTTTCGCCTGATCCAAGTATCGATTAAAGAAGGTCCTCAAGGCCATGACGATTTGGGTCTTCTTCGTCAGCGACGCTTCCAACTCCTGCCGTGTTTCTACTTCCCATTGAATGGCGTCGCGTTTGATTTTGAACGCTTTTTTTATCTTGCGCCCCTGCCACCTTACCAATCCCTGCCATACTCCTCTTTTGTCCCAAAAGGGCATCTCTCAAAGCCTCCTCTGAAAAAATCCAAGAGCCACCGACCTTGGTGCCGCCCAATTCCTCTGCGTGCGTATATACCCACTTGAGCGACTTTTTCAGTCGTTTTGCCAATTCCATTGCGGCAAGAATTCTTGGGGGCCGAGATTCTAAGGCCGAATGGTTCACCGAATCAAGCGTCCGCTCGGTGATTTTTTCTTGAAATCCGCCGCCAAAATCAGCATCTGAGGCCCAGCGTGCCGAACCTTCGGTCGAAAGCCCAAGGTAAATGGGCTCTTGAAGAATCCTGAGCCACTCTCGATAGCCCGCAGTATCTGAGTAGTGACCTTTGCCGCGAAGTACGCTCACGTAACTACCTTATATGATTAATTCTGAATCCGTCGGACGGATTCGTCCGAGTTTAACCCGGCTCACATATTGAGAAATCTAGCATGAAGAATGTCGAGAAGCGCTCCGGCGCACTATCCTGAGGTCGTGACTTTTTACGCCTGGTGGAAGCCGCAAATATTTGAAATCCCCTGCGCCTGCACCATCTATAAAGAGTTAACCTAATAAAGTGGCGTAAATCGCCCTCCGGGAGGATTCGCAAAGACTGATCTCACGTACTGCCGGGGTTGTGTGGGAGTGTCTCTTTTGAACATCGGAATTTGATCCGCCGAAGTGTACCGTTCGCCCACAATTTCGGTTTCCCACTCAGTATTCTCCGGCGGCTGAGTCAACATTTCCAAAGATTTTGACCGAATCTCTGAAACAACCGCGCTCAACCGGGATTTCAATTCAGGCCTCAATGGCTCCGGCAATGTCTGAATTCCTGTGACGCGCCACGAATCATGATCCTCAGTTTCTATAAGGTTGAAGCCGTCTTCCTCTACAGGAGCGCTGTCTTCGGCTTCGACCTGACAGGACGGACCAGCGTCAGCGCGGTCGGCGAGGTCATCAGTGGGTTTCTCTCTTCTCTCACAAGAATCTTGAGCATCTGTTGTAGCATTCGGCTCATTCCCACCGCTGGTGTCGCTCCCGACAGTCCTACTGACCACATCGTCGTTCTCGTTGGCCACGGTCTCCGTTTCTTTTTTCTTGGCAGCTTTTTGCAAAGTAGAAACAAGAGGTTGCGAGATTCGGGCCTTCGGGTATTGGGCCTTAACCCGTGTCACTATTTCTTGCTGGCTGAGGCCTTCAGAGTTCAGTTGCAGGACGGTTGTTTTTTTCTTCTCTTCGAATTCCTTTACAAGATCACTGACATGTCTTTTCACCGTTGTAGGATGAATCCCTAGATCCCGAGCCAGGGCTTCATACGTGGCACCTTTATTCATTTGATACCACTCCCGCGCTACCTTCCTACAGTCATCATCCGTAGCAGGTTTTCCATGTTTGAGGTTGAACCTGAAGCCGTATACCCGTGGAGATAAACCGAGCGGGATTTCATGATATTCGCATTCAATCGTCTCGATCTCCGACTGAGGAACAAATACCAAGGGATCGTCCGAAACTGCTTTAACGAGGTCGTCGTAACGTTCTCTGAGTCTTTGCTTGGCCTTAACTCGATGCCACCCGTCGAGAACTCGATTCGTACCCTTCTCAACTACGATGGGAGGGAACGTGTCACCGTTCAGTAAGGCCTCGAAATATTTCGCGATCGTTGCCTGGTCAACGCTGGTCCGTCCGTAAATGTCGTCGTCGAGTTGAAGTTTATCAAGTGACACGCGCGCCCTGTGCCGCTCTGGAATGGCTTTCTGAGTTTCAGCATTTTTCTGCTCGGACGCCACAGTCGTCGTGAGCTGCCCAGCATTCGGATCACCGTTGCCGTCGCTACCCGTCTGCAGCCCTGTACCGACATCCAACTTATGGTCAACCGCCGCGTCCTGTTCCATAAGAGGCTCAGATCTCGTATGCGTGTTCTCTTGCGCTGAAATTTCCATATCGAATACCTCCTCGATTCATTCAATTGCGTGCATCTAGAAATCAGTCCTAGTCCGCTCTGTGAGAAATGGCGCGATTTCCTGTCTACTACCAACAATTGTACGAAACGGTCGAGACGACGTCAAATTCTTGACCGAAAATCCCCTGATGTGTTAGTTACTTGGCTTGATCCTGTCGGCAGATTATTTATTTATCGGAAATCGCGTATACGCGATTTCTGATATTTCCGCTCCGCATCCTCGGAGTTGCACAAGGGAGGCCTGGGGTCAGGGAGGAGCTTATATGATTTCCATATCGTAGATGGACAGCGGCTTTCCCTTCAACAGGCCTCAAACGGATGCTTGTGGTTCTTGTATTTTCTAAAATGGCGAGAATGTAATGGATAAACAATTTCGTCAGAAGCGCGTAACAGTGTGAGCGCTTCACCCATCACTGATATCCATGATCATCAAGTCCGCAAAAAACGCAGAAATAACCCGGGACACGGTTAAGCGTGCATAGAGTCAACTTTGATTTCGGGGGTAGTCGCAGGATCATTAGCTGCATTATAATTCATCATAGTCTTATGAGCTGAGACAAACGGTTGGGGCCACCTGCAGAGATCGTGGATGACGGTAAAGACTCTCATAGATGATCTGTCCAAGTACCGTGGAGGTGAGTCAGTTCCCAGCAATCGCAATCCAAAGGACTCATCATTCCGGGTAACATAAGGATAATACCTCAACCACCCCATAGCCCGGAACTCAACCCAGTAGAGCACCTATGGGAAGACTTACGTGAGAACGCCATGCCCAACGCTGCCTTCAAATCTCTTGACCAAGTCGAACAAGCCTTGTGCCAACGGCTCATCGATCTGGGAAACGATCCGGAGCGCCTCTGTTCCATGACAAACTTTCCTTACCTACGAATTACCTGATGGAGTGCAGGTTGGTATAACATCACACCGGGAAAATAGATAAAGGGCTGAACCGTCTTTCATGATTCGAGCGCACTCTTGCAGGAAAGACTGCATGTCCAGATTCACAGTCATTTGTTAACGGAGCATGAGGGATACGATCTTTGTAATAATTAGAATGGTACCCAACTCCTTAGCAGCGTAATGGTGGGCCTAATCGGTAGGAGGACGCTTCAATCATTTCCTTTTCCTTGAGTTGTTCGCATAAAGATAGACGCGGCTATCGCGACCCTTTGTAGAAAAACGGGCCCGAGTTTCTCAAACGAATCGAGATCGTGCTTGGCAGATCTTGTGTTGCCGTCATAAAAATCGAATGCTTGATTCAGAGTGGCCCGACATCAAAATGGCCCCCAGAGCTAGGTTGGGGACCCCCCATGTTCCTAAGAGCCATAATAGCGATTCTGAGCAATCCTCAGATGGGGGCCTATAAGAAGGTATTCCTCTTCCAGGAAATCGTCTGTAGGGAGATCTGGGTGAGCCTGGGTGGATTTTTAGTCACGAAGGTCGGCTCTGGAGGCCAACAAACGCGTACTTGTGATTAAGATCAATCCATGGAGAGCGTATTGTTGCTCTTGGCAGGGAATAAGTCCCCTTGAAACGACACGAGCGTAGGTCAACGTCCAGATCCAGAACACAAACCGCCCTGGATTGTTTCCGCAATCGGACATTCCGCCGTTTGCGTAAATTCTTGACGCGATAATAGTCTATCGCATGGTTCTGGTATTCCTTTTTTCATCACGTCAAAATTCCCCCCCTGTCATATTCGTTTTCCGAAAGCTCCGTCATGCT
>JBKQRG010000295.1:0-17497 GCA_052144015.1 Desulfomonilaceae bacterium | reverse complement strand
GATACCGGGGCTACATACAGTTTAATTGATCGAGAACTGTTGGCCGAGATAATCGGGGAGACGGAGGTCAAGCCAGTAGGCAAAGGAATGGTAAGTACCGCTGATGGGACGATTCATCCAGTTACGCGTTACAAAGTGAAAACAGCATTTTTGTACAATTTGCCCCTTGGAGAAATCGAAATCCACGTATTCGATAAGAAGGGCAAACGAATCACAAATCTCTTGGGAACAAAGAGTTTGCGGAACGTTTCCGTTTCCATAGACAACAGCCAAAGGAAAGTCGAGATAACACGAAGGACTGATTAGACGAGAGAACTGGAGAATCCTCCAAAATCCACATGGTCCGGCACCGGGCCAAGTCCAACTATCGTGAAACCGTTCTTGCTGAGCATCTGCTCGGCAGCCTCGGCCACTTGCGCAGGTGTCACAGCCTCCACCTCTTCAATGATTTCATCCATATTGAGATAACGGTCAAAGTAGTACTCACATTTGGCAAGCCTATTCATTCGGGCATCAGTAGATTCCATAGCCAGAATAAAATTGCCTTTGATATGGCTCTTGGCGGTCCTGATCTCATCATTTGTCAAAGACAAATGCAGATTCAACGTCTCCGTGCTTGTCACATCCAGAAGTTCCTGCAATCTTGACGGCTCGCAACCCGCGTAGATTCCGAATAGGCCCGTGTCAATGAATGACGAGACAAAAGAGTAAACACTGTAGGCCAGACCTCGTTGTTCCCGAACTTCTTGGAACAATCTGGAACTCCAACCGCCGCCCAAAAGAGTATTCAAAATATATGCTGCGTGACGCCTTCGGTCTGTTACGCTGGGGCCCACCGCGCCTATGCAAACGTGGACCTGCTCAATATCACGATTCTCGATATATACAGACGGTAGATGCTTAGACGCGTTGGGTTTTCCTCGGCTAAAATCGCCTGAAAGCTTTGACATTTCTTGAAAAAGATCCACGAATCTATCATGGTCCAGGTTTCCCGACGCGCATATTACGGTTTCTCGCGGGGTATAATATCGGTTCTTGAAATCTATTATAGTGTTTCGGTCTAGTCCCGTTACAAGCGGTACTGTTCCCATAATTGGCTGCCCCAAAGGATCATCCTGCCAAAAGCGGAGACCGAAGATTTCATGTACATAGTCCTCTGGGCTATCGTCCTGCTGGTAGATCTCTTGACAGATCACCTGTTTTTCCCGCTCCATCTCGCTTTCCGGAAACGAGGCATTCAGGAAAATATCAGTGAGAAGGTCTGCAGCGAACTCCAGATTTTCGGTAAGGACCCGGCAATAAAAACAGGTCAATTCTTTGCTGGTGAAAGCATTCAGCGCTCCACCCACGGCATCGATCTCTTTTGCAATATCCAGTGCGGACCTGCGTCCGGTTCCTTTGAAAACCATATGTTCGATGAAGTGGCAGATCCCGTTTTGATCGGCAGTTTCAAACCTTGATCCGGAGCGAACCCAGATTCCGAGGGATACGGACTGCAGATAAGGAACAGCTTCAGTGACAATTCTGATACCATTATCGAGCGTTGTCTTGCGGTACGTGACGGGGTCCGGGTACTTTGAGTTCAAACGAGGATCACACTTCCTTGGGTATGCCTTTGATGTGGGTGGTTGGGCGTTGTTCCCGGGAGAATGAAGGTCTGATCCATGTCTCCATTGGGTACCTAATCTCAATCTCAACCTGTATTGGTTGAGGTGAATGTCGCATTAAACATCAGGCGTCTGGCCTATAGCATCCTTGCGGGATAATTTGATTTTTCCTTGAGGATCAATCCCGATCACCTTTACCGGAAAGCTATCTCCTTCCCTGACCACGTCAGTGACTTTGCGTACGCGTTCAGGTGCAAGCTGCGATATGTGGACCAGTCCATCCGTCCCCGGAAAAATCTCCACAAACGCGCCAAAGTCGGTGATTTTTCGCACTGTTCCCATGTAAATACGCCCTAATTCCGCCTGCTGAGTAATGGTCCGAATAGCCGCTTTAGCCTGTTCGGCCCCGACGGCGTCTATAGAGGCAATTACGACCTTGCCGGTATCATCAACCTCGATTTTAGTGCCGGTTTCCTCCTGGATGGATCTGATGACCTTGCCGCCGGGTCCAATAATGTCGCGTATTTTATCGGGATTGATATATATCACGAATATTCTCGGCGCGTATTGGGATATTTCCTGTCTGGATTGTGAGAGGGCCTTGTCCATTTCATCGAGGATGTGCAATCGCCCTTCTTTGGCCTGATAGAGAGCTTTGGTGAGCACCTCTCTAGTGATGCCCTTGATCTTTATATCCATCTGTAGGGCCGTCACGCCGGATCGGGTCCCCGTAACCTTGAAATCCATGTCGCCGTGATGATCTTCATCCCCGATTATGTCAGACAGAATGACAATTCGGTCGTCTTCTTTCAGTAGCCCCATAGCGATTCCAGCTACCGGAGCCGAAATCGGAACCCCTGCATCCATCATTGAAAGCGAGGCCCCGCAGACTGTAGCCATGGATGACGAACCGTTGGACTCCAGGATCTCGGAAACTACTCGAATCGTGTAGGGAAAATCTTCATCATGGGGCAGCAAATATGAAACCGCCCTTTCGGCCAATGCTCCGTGTCCTATCTCCCTACGGGAAGGGCCGCGAAGGAATTTGACCTCACCCACGCTGAACGGCGGGAACTTATAATGAAGCATAAAAGACTTATAACTTGCCCCTTCGAGAGCTTCAATCTTCTGTTCATCAGAGGATGTTCCCAAAGTAACCACCACAAGCGCTTGTGTCTCTCCCCTGGTGAACAGGGCGCTCCCATGCGTCCTGGGAAGAACTCCTACCTCGCATGAAATCTCACGTACTTGATCGAAAGAACGGCCATCAATGCGGCGGTCCGTTTCCAAAATAATCTTCCGAAGGTATTCCCCTTCTATCTTCTCCAGGTATCCTAAAATCTCTGATCGTCTCGTCTGCCCATCCTCACCCAGTGATGCCACGATCTCGTCATATATATTGGCCAGCGCGTTGTGACGCTCGTGTTTTTGTGGAATCACCAGGGAATTCCGTATGCGTTCGGAAAATTCATTTTTTATTTTACCGATTAATTCCAGATCGGCTTCAGGCGGAATTACCACACGTTTCTGTTTACCCGCCTTGGACTGCAGCTCCTCTTGAGCGGCTACAATCTTAAGGACTTCGTTGTAAGCCTCGAAAATGGCTTCAAGAACCACCTCTTCAGCTAGTTGATCTGAACCGCCTTCGACCATGACTATTCCGTTACGTGAGCCGACAACCACCAGGCTCAAATCAGAATAGGTATCCTCGATGGGGGATGGATTAATGACAAAATTCCCTTCGACCCTACCTATACGAACGGCTCCTATAGGTCCGTGAAAAGGAATGTCAGAAACCACCAAAGCGGCCGAGGCTGCGTTTATTGCAAGAATATCAGGGTCGTTTTCGCCGTCAGATGAGAGCACCGTAGCAATGATTTGGGTTTCGGCCTTAAAGCCGTCCGGAAACAAAGGCCGAACAGGCCGATCAATAAATCTTGCTGTCAGAATTTCTTTTTCGGTGGGACGACCTTCTCTTTTATAAAAGCCCCCCGGAATCTTTCCCGCTGCGTACGTCATCTCAAGATAGTCCACAGTAAGTGGGAAAAAGTCTATTCCTTCACGTCCGTGTTTTTCCGACACGGCGGTGACTAGGACCATTGTTTCTCCAGAATTAATTACGACAGCTCCTGAAGCCTGCTTTGCAAGACGTCCGGTTTCAAATGTAATTGATCTATTCGCGATAGTGGCGCTGGAAGAATGTACCATAGTTCGACTCATCCTCATTCCGCGTGATAGGCGCGGGAAAAGCAATAAATTACTCTTGAAAAATCCTAATACTATTTTCTGATGCCCAAACCTGCGATAATGGACTTGTAGCGATCGACATTTTTTGATCTGAGATAATCCAGTAATCGCCGGCGCTGGCCTACAAGCTTTAAGAGTCCCCTACGGGAGTGATGATCCTTTTTGTGGATCTTAAAGTGTTCGGTCAGATAACTAATTCTCTCGCTAAGAAGAGCAATCTGAACTTCCGGAGATCCGGTATCACTCTCGTGTATTCGATACCTTTCGATTATTTCCTTTTTTTTCTCAATTGGGAATGCCAACTCTCGCTTTCCTCCTGGACATCTCTAAAATTTTTTAGCTTAACTTAATGTAAATATCATGGGTGAAAAGGGAAGTAAAGACCTGATCCAAGCGGAGCGGGTAAACAATGGTTACAGGCGGAAGGCAAAATGTGCGACCCCGCCGCCAATAGCCAAGCTAGGTCCTGGTTCGTTGTTTACGGAATTTTATCCAAAGTTATTTTGAAACCGATCAATGTGTACCGATGATAATCAAGCAACACAGCCGCAACAACACAGTGGCGTACCAAGGAATCAACGCCTGAGTGTCAAATCTGTGCAACTCGGGCCAGTGTGTACATCTGACCGGAAAAAAATAAAATCGAAGTACCGGTTTATAGAGATCGATGGTGAATCTTCTTTTTGGGCGGAAGCCTCACTACCGATCATGGCACGTCTATTCCACGTAATAGCCGCAACCAACAAAAATTTCCTCGCCAGGGACCCTCATGATATAAGTTTTTTTGGCCACCGGCTTGGTTTCTCCCGGTTTGTTCCAGTAGTACTCGGTCCATCCGGACCCAGGATCTTTTGCGACGGCTACAAAATCTTGGATGACGTATTTTCCATTGATGTCCTGCAAATTCCATTGTGGGCCCAGGAGCTTAGGATTGTATGGATGGGCCAAACCGGTTCCATCAAGAGTGAAGGCAAACACGTAGAGGCCTCCATCCTTCCGGAGTGGGCCATTCGAAGCTCCCACCACTTTCAAAGCGTACTCCTTGCCTTTCTCAGAAAAGAACTGGACGGCCTTCTCCACCAGTTCTTTCGCGTCACTTTGTTGATCCGCAGCTGGGCTCATTGACCAAACCAGAAACAGCACCGCAGAAAAAATGAGGATCATTCTTTTCATGCTATTCTCCCTTACGCTTATGGTTTGCTGAGGCGGCTCAATTATGAGTTCCGCGTTATCTGCCACAAAGTCATCGCGAAGTCGATTTCTGTTTCGTCGTCCAGTAGCTAGCCGCAAATTGAGGGTCAATTACGCAACTGAAAATAGATTCGCAAATCAAGCGACATTAATTAATATCGCTCCGCATTTGCCGGGAGTGCATTGGCTGCACTCGAGTGGTAATTACTGGCAAATTTGTTCTTCTGGATGAAGAAAATGTCCACCTTGCACTGCACAGCCCATTGGCCTAAGCAACAAGCATGCCATCGAGATATAGTCATCGACTATTGGTTGGAAAACGCGACCATGTAAGCACGGTAGCGAGTAGGAATTTACAATTATTTAAAGCGGTTGCCATAGGGCCGAAAGGGCTCGTCCGTGATACCTGAGCGATAAAACACGTTTTCATCGAGATCGGCGTTTTCGTTATCGAAGAGCTGATAAGGCTCGTAGCTTGGCGAATGTGGGCCTAATCGACCCATAGGCTCCGCGTAATGAAGAGTGAGTTCGTCCTGCTGAACTCTGTACTCACGAAAGTGAAAATCGACCCATCTTCAATAATCCCTAAATTAAAAGCTTGCCACTTACTCGCCGGCAGTATAAAACGACATTTGATTTATCCCGCGCATTACGGTATCATGAACAACACAGCTTGAAATTAGAATGATTCCCCTCTTTAAACCCCATCGCCCAACGTATCAGTTTTCATCATTAAATCCGCGGATTCATTCCCCGGAACCACCCCAGGAGGAAAAAAATGGACTTCATAGCACGTCTCACCGAGCTGGTCGGGAAGGAAGTGATTACCACTTCCCCGATTGATTGTCTGGCGTATTCCCGCGACATGTCGATCCATTTGGGAGCCCCGCAGGCTGTCGTTTTTGCCTCAGGTACCGAACAGGTCAGTAAAATTGTGGCTTTTTGTAATTCTGAGAAAGTCCCGGTAGTTGCGCGCGGGACCGGCTCTTCAGTCACGGGGGCCGTCCTACCGACTAAGGGTGGGGTGGTGCTGGATTTCACTAGAATGAACAATGTTAAGGAGATAAATAAAGAAGATAATTACGTCGTTGTCGAACCGGGTGTGATTTGCAACGCCTTGAATGCAAGGCTCGCTCCGACGCACTTTTTTCCTCCAGATCCCGGAAGCGCTCCCATTGCAACAATCGGCGGAATGATATCGACCAACGCGAGCGGCGTGCGTGCAGCGAAATATGGGACCACAAAAGACTATGTGAAAGGCTTGACTGTCGTAATGGCCGATGGGACGGTAATTCGAACGGGCAGTATAGCCCCAAAGAGTTCAGCAGGGTATGACCTGACTCATTTGATTGCTAGCTCCGAGGGGACGTTGGGCATTATCACAGAGGCCATTCTAAAAATATTGCCTATGCCGGAATATGAAGCCTTTACAAAAGCTTCTTTCCCCGATGTGGCTTCTGCGGGAAACGCTGTCGAGAAAATTTTCAAGTCCGGCCTGGAATTGGCTACATGCGAAATACTGGATAATGTCTGTCTCGATGTTGCTCGAGACGCTCTGAAAATGGATATTCCCAAAGATGTCAATTGTCAGCTTTTTATGGGTATTGACGGTCCCAAAAGCGCCGTAGAGGAACAAATTAAGAAAATAGATGAGATCTGCGAATCAGTTGGCGGTGGGGGCAATGTCTGGTCTGATAATCTCCAGGAAAAGGCGAAAGTCTTCGCAGCCCGCGGCGGACTAGTACCCGCCATGAGTCGACTCAAAGCTCAGTATCGGCTGGTGCCCTTAGTCGAAGACTTTGGCGTTCCTATTAGCAAAATTCCTGAGACAATTACTGAAATCCAGAGGATCGGCAATAAGCATGGATTTCCAGTGGCAACTTTCGGCCATATCGGCGACGGAAATCTGCACGCCACCTTCATTATGAATCCCACTATCCCGGAGCATTGGGAAAAGGTGAAAAAGATCGCATTGGAATTCATAGACATGACCCTGCGGCTTCGTGGAACGGTCTCCGCGGAGCACGGTGTCGGGCTTGCCAAGTCGCCATTTATTCGGGATCAACTTGGAGCGTCTCTGGATGTTATGGCGGGCATCAAGAAAACTCTGGATCCCAATAATATTTTGAATCCCGGCAAAATGGGATTTGACGATTCAATAAAAGACATTCTGGACATGAACGTGTTTGAGAAATACCTCAGCCAACCGGACAAAGTTGAGCATTTCTCGGAAGCAGTAGAGAACGAGATCATAGCGTGCATGCAGTGCGGTTTCTGTAGGGCCGGCTGTCCGACCTTTGCAGAAAGTACAATGGAGGCTCTTAATGCCAAGGGGCGGGTTACATTGGCCCATTATATGTTGATGGGAGAAGTCCAGCCCTCCCAGGAACTCGCGAAACGCTTATATCAATGCATGATGTGTCTGAACTGCAAATCAGTATGCCCGGCCCAAATAAAAGTTTCGGATGTCGTGCGAGCGGCGCGTGAAAGGCTTGTAGAAAAAGGCTATCTGCCCGAAGTGTTTAAACCTGCTTTAGCCTCAATGATTGACGCAGCGAATCCGCTCTTGGCTCCGCCAGAGAAGAGAGCCGACAGCTATCCATCTGAATATAAGAAAGCCGTTCCCGGGCAGACCGATGCGATTTTGCATTTAGGATGCGTCGCTAGTTTCCAGGATGTGAAGATCATACCTTCAATAATGCAGATACTTGACAAGGCTGGAGTGAATTACGGTTCGTTGGGTCAAGAGGAATCTTGCTGCGGTTACCTGGCCTACCTTGTCGGCGACATGCCCACGTTCAATCGTGCCAGGGAAATGTACGCGGAGCGGATGGCCAAGTACAAGCCCAAAGAGCTTATCACCACTTGCGCAGGGTGTTTAAAAACTTTTCGTGATCTGTACCCACACTATGGCGGCGGAAACGGCTACACAGTGGTCCATGCAGTGGAACTTCTCGAAAAACTCATCAACGATGGCAAAATAAAATTTAAAGTCGACGCGGCTCCAATAAAGGCCATTTATCATGATCCTTGCGATATGGGACGTCACATGGGAGTTTACGAACCTCCTAGAAATGTGCTTAAAGCGATCCCTGGGGTGGAACTGCTCGAATTCCCCATGAACAGAGCCCTGGCAAAATGTTGCGGCGGCGGTGGCGGCATGAAGGGATTCGACAACGAAATGGCAGGAGACATCGGTTACAAGCGATTACTGTCTGCGGTCGATCTTGGGGCGGAAGTCCTGGTCTCCGCTTGCCCTTCCTGTAAAGGCACCTTTAACCAGGCCGCGGCCCGAGCCCGCAAAGAGAAAAAAGGGAAAATCAGAGTGATGGATATCACTGAGCTGTTAGCCAGCCGCCTAGCTTGATAAGAATTTGGGGGAGGCCTTTTCTCGCTGGAAAAGGTTCCCCCGAACCCCCTCTATAAAGACTTCATAACAATCACACACTCCGAGATGCCAACTCAATCCTGAAAGCGCCAGTAGGACCGGCATCTTGCCGGTCACTCCCTGCATATTCATAAGAAAAATCTACTAATCGAACCACGCCCTCAGTTCCGCTACGGTCTTAACAAGTGACTCGGCGGTAATGTCCTTGATTTTGAGGCCACGATGAACCCTAGCGATTTTTTTCTCTCGAAATTTCTGCGCCAAGCTCCTTCGTCCGATTGTTATGCCAAGAACGCATTTGTAATGACCTTCCGCGTGGGTGGTCACCAAGGTTTCCGCGACTGTCCTGTTATGAGGCTGTTGTGGGAATTGAGATCCCGAGCAAAGTACCCCTGCTGCATCATTCAACTGATTTATGACGCGGTCCTTGTCGGTGCCTTTCAATTCCACCAGAACTACCATGAAGCTTCTGGAGTTTGCCGAGAGACACAAAAACAGCCCGTCGGCTATCTTCTTACCCGTCGGCCAAATAGCACACCTGCGTAAATCCAGTGCTATAACTATGTCAGCTGCACTCTTGCGGATACTGAAGCTCCGGCCACTTTCAGTTATGCGCGGCCGGTCAAGAATGCAGTTCTGCGGAAAAAGCTGTCTTAGATTCCGGTCTCGCTTGGACAACTGATTCACTCCGCCATATCCATCAATTCATCAAATTCTTTCCCAAGTTCGTCGGCCACTTGTTCCAACTCGTCTAACTTCAGGAGTTTCGTGTCTTTTCTGTCCATGATGTCCTCAGGAGCGTCTTCCAGCCGCTGTCGCAAACGGTAAGCAGCCACGTCGTCCGGGTTAAGGGCAATTTGCCCCTTGGGGACCTTGCCTTTATGAGACATATATCGCTGCATCATGTTATCAACCACATAGCCAATGAAGGGAGAATGAGTCGTTACGACAAACCTGTGCCCCATGTTTACCAGGTAAGCAATGACCTTCATCACTTCCACTTGTGCCCTAGGGTGAAGATGAGTTTCCGGTTCCTCGAAATAGAAATCTAGACCTGCCGAGAGAACTCCTGTGGTCAGTGCAACTGCAAAGAAAGGCCAAGCTTCCATCTGCCCAGAGGCTGTGGCCTCTATGGGAATTATTTTGGGGCCTTGTCTACCAGGAATACCCCATACCCATTCGCTGCTAGGAGTCTGCTCAAAGAGAGCCATACCACCCAACGCACGGATTTCGGAGTCCTCAATGAAATCGAGCGTCTGCAATACGCTGGGGTCGGGAGTTCTTTTACGCAATTCGCTTCCAAGTTTTTCTGTCACTAGTTCACGAAACCGGGATGACATCACAAAAGCTGCCATCTTGAGGTGTGTACCGAAACGCCGGAGCGGTTCAGGTTGGTCTTGAGCGTAAAGTACGCTTGGTTCCAGGCCTGCCAGACGAGTGTACATGGCCCGTTCAGTCGGAATAAATACTTGTCGAACGACTCTGGTTTGGCCGAGAGCTTCCGGGTTTGCCGACCAATTTTCATGACACTGGCACATTTCTTCTTTTAAAGTCTTCGACAAATATGGAGATCGCCTTTTCTCATAAATCCTGAGCTTCCAGTCGGTTTCTCTTGTATCATCTATATAGCGACTACTATCTGTTCCATTAGCGAAATTATTGAATGGGACAGCCCGCAGTCCGTCGAGGATCTTTCTGACCGCCGACTGGGGCCAGTTCTTGTTTTGAATAAGGTCCGGATTATAGATACGACCGAGGTGCGATTCCAAACCGCGAAAGAAATAGAGAAGCAAAGCCACCAGTGATTTCCCCGATGCCTGTTCTCCTATCAGGATGGTCAATGGCCTGGGCTGAATTTCCAGCCTACCTATAGGTCCTAGTTTTTCGACAACTAGCGTTTCTTTGATGTGGAGCGTCCGATGGGTGCGATCGGGACCGTTAGCTTGACCGCTCGGCTTTGACTTTCGTTGTTTCGAGGTTTCTTTCATATATTGTATATATCACAACTGAATGACATATTAGGGGAAAGATTCTCTATTGAAAAAAATATGATCTGGCGAAATACTCCTGCCGTAATTTCAAGAATGCAACGAAAAAAAAAGCCGGGCTCGCATCCTGCCCGGCTGTTGTAGGAGGTAAAGGAGTGTTGAAGTTCTTGTTTTCAAGTTGTGCTTCAACAATTTGTAGTAACATACCATAAATCAGTGCATTTTGTCAAGACAGTGCTGCTAAAGTAATGAGTTATCCGAGAAAATGACCAACCCCGGCAACAGAGGTCAGAATAGCTTTCGAAATCATCACGCGATCAGGCGCATAGCGGTCTCAGTCCCGCTTTCATCGGTTTATTGAGACTGTGTAGGTTTCTGAGAAGGGGGTCTACGGAGCGCAGAAAACGAGTTCAATAGCCATACAAGTGAAATAATATTCAAAGTCAGGCTACCAAGCTCAAGTACAGTGGTAAGTCCCGAATCAAGATACCCGGCATCGGCTAAGCGCAGTATGTGGTATATCAGGAAGGGGGTGTCTATGGCCATGAAAACCATAGCGGGAACAACGAAATCCCGCTTGTCGTTCCACATTGCTCGGCCCAGGAGCAGACACGGGACTATCATGATAACGAAATATACAACTTCCACCATCGAAGTGGTGGGTAAGGGGAGGGGCTCCAGACCAAACATGTACACATAGCAGAGGTACAAAAAACTCTTGAGATATAGCCAGAGACCGACAAACCAAAGAACCAGCGGAAAATCCGCGTCAAATCGGCTCTTCGGAAACCATCGTGTCGTCCATGATTCACTAGCGTTCATCAATTTTTTCCATTTCCGTTTTTCGAGTACAATGGGAATCGATCACATAACTCTCGGACCTGATTCTTGATTCTGAGGATAACACTTTCATCGCGGTAATTTGTCAACACTTCGGCAATAAAAGAAGCCATAAGACGCATTTCATCAGGGCCCATAAATCGAGTAGTCACCGCCGGCGTGCCGAGTCGTATGCCCGAGGCTTTGGCCGGCGGGAGCTTGTCAAATGGGATAGAATTCTTATTCACAGTGATCCACGCACTCTCCAATGCTTCTTGCGCATCCGCGCCGGTTATGTCTCTATCAGAAAGATCAACTAGAACCAAATGATTGTCCGTTCCGCCGGAAACCAACGAGAAACCCAGTTCCAGGAGCGCCTCAGCCAAAGCCTTTGCATTAATAACTATTCTGCGCTGGTATTCTCTGAATTCAACTGTGGCAGCCTCAGCTAGAGCAACCGCTTTTGCAGCTATGACATGCATTAATGGCCCACCCTGCATTCCGGGAAATATACATGAATCCAGACTAGCTGCGTACTGTCCTTTGCACATGACCATTCCGCCGCGGGGTCCTCGCAATGTCTTATGGGTGGTGGTGGTCACAAAATCCGCATAGGGAACAGGCGTGGGATGCACACCTGCCACTACGAGTCCAGCAATATGGGCCATGTCAACCATCAGCAATGCATCTACTTCCCGGGCGATATCGGCAAAGGCTTCGTAGTCGATAACTCGAGGATACGCGCTGGCTCCGGCAATAATCATTCGAGGCCTATGGCGCCGCGCCAGATCTCTAACCTGGTCATAGTCTATTCGGTGATCATCAGAGCGCACGGAATAGGGGACCACATTGTAAATGATTCCCGAGAAATTCTTCGGGTGTCCCATGGAGAGATGACCTCCGTGACGAAGATCCATTCCGAGGTACGTATCTCCAGGTTTCATAACGGAAAAATAGACAGCCATATTGGCTTGCGTTCCTGAGTGCGGCTGAACATTAGCGTGTTCCGCTTGAAAAAGATCCATAGCGCGGCGCCGCGCCAGGTCTTCTATCACATCCACATTAACGCATCCGCCATAGTAACGCTTGCCGGGATATCCTTCTGCGTATTTGTTAGTAAGGACACTGCCCTGGGCTTCCATTACGGCGAGCGAGGCGAAATTCTCCGAGGCGATCAACTCGAGGCGATGCTCCTGCCGCTCCTCCTCTTGTTTGAGAATTCCGAAAATCTCAGGATCTGTCATTTCGAGCGGAGTCATGATACTTCCTGCACTCTTATGAATAGCACTTTGCACGTTCATTTTTCCAACCGTGGTTATAAACTGAAGTTCAGCCCGTTATCAACTCAATGGGCCATCGGGTCCCGTCAATATCGGCCGCAGTGACATCAATTCGCGTCAATGAGATTGAGCCGCCTCTGATGGCGTCCGCCCTCGAAATCTGTCTCCAACCAGACCTTCAAGATGGATAATGCCAACTCTTCGCCTATCACACGTCCCCCCAAAACCAGTACGTTGGAGTTATTATGGAGCCGGCTCATTCTCGCATGAAACTCCGTGGTGCAAAGCGCGGCACGAATACCGGAATGGCGGTTGGCTGTAATACTCATACCCAAGCCGGTTCCACAAATAAGAATACCACGGGATGCCTCTCCATTTGTAATACGCCGGCACAGATCTTGGGCATACATCGGGTAATCGCACGATTCCGCAGATGCGCATCCGACATCGATTACTTGGACATGTTTTTCGAGAAACCCTTTAAGAAGGGTCTTCATAGCGAATCCCGCGTGATCGCTACCGATGAGAATGGATTCCATTTTCAGATCCGGCCAAATACGAGACTGGCATTTTGTCCGCCAAAAGCAAAGCTGTTGGACATAACGTATTCCAAGTCTCTTGTAACTGATTTATTGGGGGTATAGTCCAGATCACATTCTGGATCCGGTTCTTCAAGATTTATTGTGGGCGGAATGACCCCGTGTTTTAACGCCAGAATGGTATAAATGGCTTCCGCAGCTCCAGCAGCGCCTATCAGGTGGCCGGTCATGGACTTGGTCGAGCTAATTGCAACGTTCCAGGCCGAATTATTAAAAAGTCGCTTTATAGCCAATGTTTCCATCTTGTCGTTAAGGTCAGTGGATGTCCCATGGGCGTTAATGTATCCGATCCGGCTCGGCGGCAGGCCTGCGTCTTCCAATGCATTCTTCATGCACCAATATGCCCCCTCCGCTTCCGGGTCCGGCATCACTCGATGATAACCATCGTCTGTAGCGCCATACCCGAGAATCTCAGCATACGCCCTTGCTCCTCTTTTGCGGCAGTGATCCTCAGATTCGAGTATGAGTATCCCCGCTCCCTCAGAAATCACGAAGCCATCGCGCCGAAGATCGAATGGCCTGGACGCTTTTTCAGGCTCCTCATTCCTTGTAGACAGCGCTCGCAAGGCATTGAAACCGGCAATGGATAAGCTCGTAATAACGGCTTCGGCACCTCCGGTCATTATTATATCCGCACGCCCATCCCGTACCATGCTGAATGCTTCCCCTACAGCTGAAGTACCTGAAGTGCAGGCATTCACTACTCCAAAATTTGGTCCTTTGAAGCCATATTTGATAGCCAAAAGACCGGAAACCAAATTGATAACTACCTTTGGAATCATCAAGGGATGAACGCTCTTGGGTCCTTTCGCCCACAGGACCTTTATTCCGTCTTCAATAGTTTCAAGTCCGCCCATCCCCGAACCGACAACCACTCCACAACGATACGGGTTTTCAGGAGGGCATTCCAGGCCCGAATCATTAATGGCCTCTCCAGCTGCGACAAGGGCGAACTGTTGGTAGCGATCCATCCGGCGAAATTCTTTTTCACGTATATGTCTATCCGGATCGAAATTGCCTCGAACCTCACCAGCGATGCGCGTTTGGTGCCTCTGCGCATCGAACAATGTGATGGGTCCGATTCCAGAACGACCTGCCGTGAGCGCTTGCCAATTGACATTGACTCCTGTGCCCAAACAGGTCACCATTCCCATTCCTGTAACTAGAACTCTATGCGGCACATCGTCCTCCGAAGCGCGCTGGTTTGTACAAAAATCGAGGAGGACTCATTTGCGCTCCTTTATGAAATTGGCCACATCTTGAACCGTCTGGATCTTCTCGACTTCTTCATCTGTAATCTCCAGAGCGAATTCGTCTTCCAGCAGGGCGATCATGTCGTATATATCCAGAGATTCCGCGCCGAGGTCCTCTACTATTTTGGAATCCATTCGGATATTTTCCTTTTTTACGTCGACCAATACTTCGGCAACAAGATCCACGACTCTTTTTTCCACATCATCCATTGTATCCTCCTGATTATTACTGCATCAGCGCGTTGCTATGTGCCATAAAATTTTAGACTTTCGTGTGGTCCGGTAAATATCATAGCAGCAGCATTACATGAGAAGTCCGCCGTTTACCCGGATCACTTGGCCGGTAATATAGTCAGACATTCCGGAGCAAAGAAAAAGCACGGCAGAGGCTACATCCTGAGGCTTGCCGGATTTTCGCAAAGGAATGTGGGTTCGGATCGCGTCCAGTTGTTCTTTGGTGAGCTGTTCTCCTATTCCGACGGATATTATACCAGGTGAAACAGCATTCACGAGAATATTTCTGGGCGCCAGCTCTCGAGCCAAAGCCTTAGTAAATCCGATTAAGCCCGCCTTAGAAGCAGAATAATTCACCTGCCCTGCGTTCCCGATTTCTCCCGCCGTAGAAGCGATGTTAATGATCCGCCCGCTTCTCCTCCGAATCATATTCTTGGTTACCGCCCTGCAAAGATGAAAAGATCCGGCCAAATTGGTTCTCAAAACGTCGTTCCAATCACCTTCTTTCATCCTGCCTATGAGGCCGTCCCGTGATACCCCGGCGTTATTAACTAAGATATCGATGTTTCCTCTGTCCGACAGGATAGCTGCTACTCTTTCTTCTACCGCGATCGGGTCGGCGACATCAAACTGCTCTGTCCTCCCGCTACCTCCCAGTTTTCTTACGCTTGCTAGGACCTCTTCGGCGGCTTTCTTCTCCGCCCGGTAATTGATCGCTACAAATGCGCCTGCTTTTGCTAAAATCTGACAAATCGATCTCCCGATACCTCTAGATCCTCCACTAACGAGCGCTGTCTTTCCTTCCAAGGAGATCAGCGAAAGCAGCTCTCGGCTCACCGGCTGGCCTCCACAAAAGACCGAAGGTCCTCGATCCCGGAAATATTGATCGTTTGTGCAGCGCGGTCGATTCGACGGAGCAGACCTGTCAAGACTTTCCCCGGCCCTATTTCAACAAACAACCCTACCCCGCTGTTCAGCATGGCTCGGACCGAGTCCTCCCATAAAACCGGACTCACGACCTGATCTATCAAGAGCTGTTTGATGTCATTATCCGACACAGGGTAAGGCTGAGCCCTCGTGTTTGATATGACACTAAAGACAGGTGGTTTCATTATCACGTGTTCGAGTCTGATACGTAAGGCGTCTCGCGCCGGCTGCATGAGATCCGTGTGGAACGCGGATGAAACAGGGAGCATTACGCCACGTATCCGTTTTTCCTTTTTCAAATATTCCAGTACGCAATTCAGGTTTTCAACATGGCCTGAAATTACAACCTGATCAGGCGCGTTGAAATTTGCAGCTTCCAGAACCAGATCTCCCCGAAATCGCTCTACCAATTCCTTCGCCTGCCCTCGAGAGATTCCTATCAGAGCGGCCATACCACAGGTACCGTCTGGTTGCGAGCCTTCCATACCTTCTGCTCGAACTCGGATAATGTCCAAAGCGTCTTCAAATTCCATAACTCCGGCTGCACATAATGCCGTGTACTCTCCCAATGAATGTCCTGCGGCCAGGGCCGGCGACAGTGGAGATACTTCCTTCAGAACTTCCAAGATTGCCATCGAGTGAACAAACACCGCTGGTTGTGTATGGATCGTGCGGTTCAGGTTGTCTTGATATTCCCCTGACATGATTCGTGTAAGGGAATAGCCGAGAACCTCGTCCGCGCGATCAAGCAGGGAGCGGGCCGCGGGATAATCCCGAGCAAGATCCAAGGCCATTCCTGGATATTGCGATCCTTGACCCGGGAACATAAGCGCAATTGAATTATTTTTTTCTGCCATTACAGAGGGTGGCATCTGTCTCGAGTCGGCTACTCTGTTTCAACTACGGTTTTGTCCTTGTAAAACCCACAGGAAGGGCAAATTCGATGGGACATCATGGGTTCGGAACACTGTGGACAAGCGACCAAGTTTAGAGGAGTCAGCTTCTTATGTGTTCTGCGTTTGTCTCTCCGCGTACGGGAAACTCGTTTCTTTGGTACCGGCATTTTGCATCCTTTTACTATTTATTCTGAATTTTATCTACAAATGGAATACCCAATCGTGAAAGGGATAGAAACTCTCTATGAATTCGGCAAATAAATGCCGGAGTCTTCACTTAAAAATCGTTCTAACTCTTTTCTAAGACGGCGAACGATCATCTAGTTTTTTTGCCAAACGGGCCAGAGCTTCCCAACGAGGATCTATATCCCGTTTAGCGCCGCACTTGCATTCCGCTGAGCCTTTCAAGGCTCCACATTTCGGGCACAGGCCGGCGCAATCTTCTCGACACAACGGTTTCATAGGGATTTCGAGAAGAAGCTCCTGCAAAATAATTTCCGCTGGATCCAGTTCTGCGCTTTCCAAGAACATTATATCCTGTTCCTGTTGGTCTGCGCTTTGTCGAAATTCACTCTCAATACCGCCCACTCGAAACTTGAGGTCAAGGTTCAGCTGTTTTACTATTATGAATTCAGAAATACATCTCGAACACATCAGATTCATCGATCCGACGACAGTCCCGAGAAGCAGCACATCTTCATCACTACGGAACAGGTCGAGCTTGCCCTCAATATGCGGGTCTATCTTTACATCTCCTGGTATGGAGACAGCATTTAATGCATCGGAGAGGAAATCCTCATGCCCTGAGAAACTCAGGTGAAGACCGTCTTCCGGTATGTCGTCGACTCTTATCTTCATCGCTCGGCGGCATTGCTTCTCTAAACATAAACTTAAAGCTTAAAAATTCGCTAAGGTTAAGTCAAGAAAAATGTTACAGTTCATGTAAGCATTCACTTATGCGCGGCACGGGAAGGGCAGACCAATTCATCGTGGCATGACGGCCCGGCGACTAATCGTTGAAGCTGCGCCTTCGCAGATCGAATCACGGAGGATTAGATCGGGAAAACA
>JBKQRG010000294.1:0-7035 GCA_052144015.1 Desulfomonilaceae bacterium | reverse complement strand
GGGCCTCCCCGGACCCCTTCCCAAAAACTCTTAGTTATGTATGGCTATAGGCTCTGGATGCCTCTTTGCGATGCTTCGGGTCCTCTCGTGAAGAACTCCTGTTTATCATACCGAAATCTCCCTAAATTCACGTTTGAAAAAGAAGGACTTTGAGCGGCCTCCTGCAACAGGCAATGTCCACGACAACAGAAGCGAACGTCGAGCCAGTGCCTATTCTTTGCTATACTCCAGGATTGTCGCAGCCGAGCCATTCGTCAAGCGTTTCTTTCGGCCACGCGGCCTCCATTATTTCCGCGATCCTGTTCACGTCAGATCTTATTTCCGGTCTGAGGAACGGCATCACCAGCACGGGAACCGGTTGAGTTAATCGGGCCAAATCGGAGGGGGTGAATTCCTCTTCAGGGCCGGGCTCGGGAGAAGCGCAAGACAGCACTATGCCCAGAGTCTCAAGACCTCTTTGTTTGAGGGCATGCAGGGTGAGCAGACTGTGATTAATTGTGCCGAGACCGGATCTGGCCACAATTATTGTCGGGAAACCAAGCAACTCTATAAGATCAAGCATCATGAAGCTGCCCTGAATAGGGACCATTAGTCCGCCCGCTCCTTCAACAACCGTGAGGTCAGCATCTTCTGCAAGGGCCAAAACATGCTCCTTGAGATCCGCAACATGTAAGGTAGAACCCACCATTGCTGCTGCCCTGGCCGGCGATGCAGGAAGAGAGAATCGGAACGGTACGCATTCATCCAAAGTGAGATATCCTTCGGAAGCCTGGTGGAGAAAAGATCCATCCTCGGGATATAGCTGTCCGTCTCGAATCATGCAGCCGGTCTCGACCGGCTTCACTGCCAGGGCTCGCAGTCCGTTATTGCGTGCAATTCTCACGAGCCCTGCTGCAACGACGGTTTTGCCCACCCCTGTATCGGTTCCGGTAACAAAAATACCTTTTTTCTCAAAAATTATTGACATTGGTGGCCAAAGCGGCTGCTGGAGCCTTCAGGTCGAATCCCTAGTCTCGTTCGCCGCAAATCTCTCGAATGCTTCGAGCAGTAATCGAAACCAGGTCCACAATTTCATCGGGCGTTATAGACAGGGGGGGCATCAGCACTACTACATCACCAAGAGGCCGCAAAATCACTCCGTAATTGCGAACATGTTGAGTGACTTTGGCCCCAACCCTTTTTTCGGGAGGATACGCTTTCCGGAGACTGCGATCTTCCACAAGTTCTATCCCGATCATGAAACCACATTGCCGCACGTCGCCCACGTGACTCAAATTGCCGATTTCTTCAGAAAGTCGCTCCTTCAGAAGCGTTATCTTTGACTGAAATGCCTCCAAAACTCGATATGTTTCGAATATGTCAAGACAAGCGCACGCCGCAGCGCATGCCAAACAGTTCCCTGTATAACTGTGGCCGTGGAAGAACGTCTTATATTCAGTGTATTCTCCCAAAAAAGCTGCGTGAATTTCATCGGTGACCATTGTAGCGGCAATGGGCAGGTACCCACCGGAGAGTCCTTTAGCCAAAGTCATCATGTCCGGACGAACACCTTCATGTTCGCATGCGAACATTTTGCCGGTTCTGCCAAAGCCGGTGGCAACTTCATCACAAATTAGCAATATGTCATAATCACGGCATATTCTTTCAAGTCCTTTTAGAAAACCCTGAGGATGCACGATCATGCCGGCGGCACCTTGGACAATGGGTTCAACGACTAGGGCGGCAATCTCGTCTGCCCTGTTTTGCGCAAGAGAAAGGAATTCATTAAGCGATCTGTCGCGACATGCTTCAGGACCAAGATCCGGACATCGGTAAGGAAACGGCGTCTGAATTGTCAGCGTTTGGAACAGCAAGGGATGAAAAATTTGATGGAAAAGATCGATGCCTCCAAGACTCACGGATCCAATGGTGTCACCATGATAAGCCTCGGAAAGTGTGACGAAGAGTTTCTTTTTTTCATAACCTAGGTTGCGCCAGTATTGAAAGGCTATTTTGAGGGCCACCTCGACCGCTGTAGAACCGGAATCCGAATAGAATACCTTGCTTAATCCTTCCGGTGTGATCCGCACCAGTTTCTCAGCCAACTCTATTGACGGAACGCTGGCCAGTCCGAGAAGTGTAGAATGTGATACCTTGCTCAATTGGCGAGTAATGGCCTCATCGATCTCCTGTTTTCTGTGCCCATGCAGATTAACCCATAAGGAAGAAATTCCATCCAAATACCGGCGGCCTTCAGTATCGATAAGGTAATTGCCTTCGGCTTGTTCAATTACCAGAGGTTGAAGACTCTGCCATTCCGACATTTGGGTAAACGGGTGCCAAATGTACTTCCTGTCCGACTCAGCCCAGTTTTTCACAATCAATGCTCCATTATTAATAACAGGAAGGCCGACACAAGGTCGTTCATCTCGGGGGATGGCATTCTCCTGATCGTAGGAATTCATCAGGATCGTCAGTCAATTCCTCGCTTATCGCCGGCACAATAACTTGCTGCAAACGAAATCGGCCGGTCAACAGAGAAATAAGCCCCAGCAAAACACACATTATTAAGCTGAAGAGGTGATAAACAGTGGCAAAAGAGATGGCCACTACGGCTTTAATCCCGAATAGCGCAAGCGCATAACGTCCTGCCGCATGAAATGTTCCTATGAAACCCGGAGCGGAGGGGAGAGCAACCCCAAAACAGATGAAAACATGAATGGTGACCGCGACGAGGAATGGAGCTTTAACTGAGAACGCAAGAAGAAACAGGTAAGTCAGGCAGGAGAAAAGAATCCAGATACATAGCGAATAAAATCCAATAACCAGCACCTGTTTTGCACTTGTCATAATCCCAAAGCCGTCGGTCAGGCGCAACGCAATTCCCTGAATAAAAACACCGACTCTGGTGGGAAGCCACGAGGTAAGCTTCACGACAGTGAGTCTGAAACGTTCTCGCCGAGTTAAGATCAGCCAAACTATGACATACCCGAGTATTAAGAGGACGAGCAACACCTGTCCAAGCAGCACGAATTCGCGTGGGACTTCGGGGGTAGTCCACAAAACAACTCCCAAGAGGAGTACCAGGCCCGAAAGATCAAAAAATCGTTCCACCATCACTGCGCCGATACCGGATGAAAAAGAAGCGCCCGAGCGCCTCAGCAGGTATGGCCTTACCAGCTCCCCGAGCCGAGCCGGCATAATCATAGTGGCCCCGGCCCAGAGGTTTAGCATATCCCAGAGATCTCTTTTGGACAAATTGCAAAATGGACTGAGAATTAAACCGAAACGAAGTGCTCTGACGAACTGGGTGAGAAGCATAATACCGACGCAGGGTAGCAGATAGACAGGATGCATCTGCTTTACGCCATCTATTAAGTCGGGCAAGGAGATGTCTCGGAAAGCGAGGTAGAGAAAAAGAATGCTTATGAGCATTCCGACCGCAATCAGCATTGCCTGCTTCCACCCGAAGCCTCGTGTACGATTAGGCGCCATATTCACATTCTATCTTTTTGCGGAAGTAAGCGACTGTGGCTGTGAGACCGTCTTTAAATGATACTTTGGGACTCCATTGAAGGCCCCTTTGGGCCAGTGAGATATCAGGCTTGCGCCGTATCGGATCGTCTTTGGGAAGCGGCAGGTAAGTTATTTTTGAACCGGTGTCGGGTATAAGTTTCAGAACCGCGCGGGCCAGCTCTTCAATTGTCACTTCATGCGGATTTCCAAGATTAATCGGATTCGCTTCCGAGCTTTCCATTAGGCTGATCAGACCACGCACCATATCGGAAATATAGCAGAAGGAACGCGTTTGGGTCCCATCGCCGTAAATAGTTAAATCTTTGCCCAGCAAAGCCTGGCAAATGAAATTGCTCACGACGCGTCCGTCGTTTGGGAGCATTCTAGGGCCATATGTATTAAAAATGCGAGCGATGGCAATACTTACATGGTTATAATCCCGATAGCCGACCATTAGGGTCTCAGCAGCCCTTTTCCCTTCATCATAGCAAGCCCTCGGCCCCACCGGGTTTACATTTCCGTGGTAAGATTCAGGTTGTGGATGAATTGAGGGGTCTCCATACACCTCCGAAGTGGATGATAATAGAATTTTAGCCTTAACCCGTTTGGCCATCCCCAGCATGTTCAATGTACCCAAGACTGAAGTCTTAAGAGTCTTGATTGGATTATTTTGATAGTGGACAGGAGACGCCGGACACGCGAGATGGTATATCTGATCGACCTCGAGAAGTATCGGTTCTACAACATCATGCCTTATCAGTTCAAAATTCGGGTTGCTCACGAACGGAAGAACATTTTCTTTGCTTCCGGTGAAAAAATTGTCCAGACACAAAACTGTGGCGCCGCGAGATAATAGAGCTTCCATCAAATGGCTACCGATAAAGCCCGCGCCACCTGTAACCAGTATAGTGTTCATTCGGAATTGCCCCGAGCTTCGGTTAAGCTAATTACACTATGATAGAAGCTGATCTATGTCAATCCTCGGTTTGTAGAGCCCGTAATTCCTCAGTTAAGCGGATTCTCGAAAATAATCGCGAAAAAAAAGGATTTGGTAGCGACCGGCCTCCGTGCCGGTCGACTATGTCTCGCACCGGCAGGGACGCCGGTGCCTACCAGAACCGCGGGGTCACCGCATCCTACGGGAACTGTCATTGCGAGCGGAGCGAAGCAATCTCCCAAAGCTTTGGGGATTGCCACGGCCTGACGGCCTCGCAATGACACTCTTGGGCCATTTGTGATTGAAGGATCACGTCAGGGCACCTTTTTACTGCGAACGCAATTGCTCCGGAATCATAGTTTTGCGCCCCGTATTAATTGACAGAGTTTTGCCGTCGGTATTAATGATTACCGCTCCGTCTCTACCCGTCCAGAAGATACTCACTCCTGCCGATTCGAGCCGGGCCAGGACTTCCTTATTGGGACTACCGCGGGCCGCAGGATATTCGTTGAGAATGACGGCCACGTCCGGCCGGACCGCTTCCAGGAACCGCCTTGAAGTGGAGGTTTTTCCGCCATGGTGTCCTACCTTCAACACTGAAGACTTCAATGGAACTCCTGCTTCCAGAAGCTCCTCTTCGCCATCACGCTCAAGGTCTCCGGTGAACAGGAATGATTTCGCGCCGAAGTCAAGTCTACACACGACTGAAGCATTGTTGATATTTCGATGCACCTTATTATCAATCTCTGCAGGTTGGTGTCGATTCAAGAACTGCAGCGTACAGGAGCCTAGTTTCAGCGGTGCAAGTCTGCGATCTGCCGGAACGATGGCAGCTTGCGTTTTTGCGGCGCGAGATAAAATTTGGTCAAGGTATGTTGATTGGACTTCAACCGGGTTCCACCAGAGATGGGTCGGTGGAACTTGAGGTATTGTGACAAGCAAACCTCCCATGTGGTCCATGTCAGGGTGAGTCATCAGCATCCCGTCCAGTGATCGGACACCGCTCCATTGTAGAAAAGGAAGCAATATTCCGCGGCCTGAATCAAAATATTGATTGGCCAGACCGCCGTCTATTAACATGCCCTTTGAATTTGGCGGCTGCACGAATATCGCGTCTGCTTTTCCCACATTCAGAAAGGTTACCCTGAGATCCGTCCGATGTTTGTCAATCCATAAATAAAAAACTACCGTCGCGACAATCCATGCGGCAGCCACGGATGCGACAAAGATATTATGGCGGGAGATTACTTGCATGGATCGGAATATCAGGGCTACACAACCGCACATGAAAATAAAACCCGGTGTTCCCAAGGGTCTGTCATAAAATAACCGTATCAGTTTTGGGGCTCTGCGGCCCAATGGTGTAGTTCCACTCTCCGTGGAAGTCGTGTCTCGTGATATTGATTCTTGCCATGTCCTGATCTGATACCTTGATGCCTTTGGGATATGAATTGGTATCAAGTTCGCAACGCACTTCGAGGCCTGTGTCAGTGGTTGTTCGAGCGATGAGGTTGACGATGACCTCATGGCTTACGAGAGGTTTCCCTCGCCAGTTCTGGGTGATGAAAGAGAAGAGCCGGTGTTCGATCTTATTCCACTTGCTTGTTCCCGGGGGCAGATGGCAGACGGAGATTTCTATGCCGGTTTCGTCGGCCAACCTTTGAAGTTCGAGTTTCCAGAGCCTCACTCTGGACCCGTTGCTGCCACCGGAATCAGCAGTGATGACAATTCGCTTGGCGTTTGGATAGGTTGGCCGCCCCATCGAGTACCACCATCGGCGTATGGTCTCAACAGCAAAGGCAGAGGTGTCATGATCAATCCCCACACTGACCCAGCCAACGTTCTGGGCCATATCGTAGACACCATAGGGAGCCGCTCTTCCCAGTTCCCGGATTAGGAAGTCATGGACCAAGACCTCTTCGGGATCGCCTTTACGACGTAACTCACGGCCGGAATTCTTGAATCTGCCGACCAACTCCTTTTTCTTTGTGTCCACTGATATTACCGGCTGCCCCTGCTTGAGATACTCTTTGGCCATACAATTGATGTGTTCAAACTGTGCATTGCGGTCCGGATGCGTCGTCCCCTCTATGGTCTTCTTGTTGGCCTGAAGGCTATACTCCATCTCATGCAAAAGCTCCGCCACGGTGCTGCGGTTCGTCTTGTGTCCCATAGCATTGAGTTCGGCTGTCAGCTTCCTAAGACTCTTGCTGGTCCATCGCAAGGGCGATTCAGGATCGCCGCAGGTGGCTGGTTCTATGAGCACTTCCACATCTCTCTTCAGGGTAGGGTCTTTTTCTATCGTCTTCTTTCGGCCTCCACCTTCTCTTCGAACTCTCCCCCTCGGGAAGCTTTCCGGCTCCCTGAGTTCCCTTATCCCTTCCGCAATCGCTCTGCGTGAAACACCCGTCTCGCGATTTACTCGGGATATTCCCCCGAAACCAAGACACTCGGCCTCCGCCGCCACCAACAGTCGCCTCGCACGCTCATTAATCACAGGGGCTAGCAATCTGAACCTTCTTTTGATATACAGATCATCACTCATGCCCCCAGTCCATAATCAACGCGCCTATAAATTGCAACAGTTATTTGCTGACAGACCC
>JBKQRG010000293.1:0-3353 GCA_052144015.1 Desulfomonilaceae bacterium | reverse complement strand
CCTCGCACGCTCATTAATCACAGGGGCTAGCAATCTGAACCTTCTTTTGATATACAGATCATCACTCATGCCCCCAGTCCATAATCAACGCGCCTATAAATTGCAACAGTTATTTGCTGACAGACCCTAAGTTGGTCGGTGGCTATATTCTCCTCCTCGGATAGATCGTGTACTGAGTCATAAAATGATGAGCCAATAGTTTCACCCGGCCAAAAGAGAAATTCTCCTAGATAAGAAATTCACGAGAAACAGCAAGACTCAGCAGGACGGTGTGTAAATAAAACCTAGTGATTATGAATATGTATGTATATGAAGCCGAGTGTTCTCGTCCGTCGTTACATCAAACCTCTGTTACCCGAAGTTAAGGGCAAGACTACCTGATGATTCGCAGTAACCGAGAGATAAATGGAGACGCCCCCGTCGTAGATATCTGCCTTGGGATGGAGAATTTAATTAATGCACCTGGAAAAACGGCCAGTTGGATGTAAATGTGGGAATCCGATTGTCTTGGGCATCTAATCCGGTCGGAAGCCCATACGCAAAAAAGAACATCCATGCACGCCTCGTTTAGTATTGTCGTAGCCCGAGACTCTCTGTATCGACATCTTAAGCGTTTCGGAATTGAGGATGACAATCCGGCCGCGGATTAATTCGATGGACCGACTTTAAGACGCCAGTGAATTCGCAACCTATTGATAACAGCGCGACAGGAATTCTATGGACCGTTGTTAGGACACCTACCCCTTTGTTGCCGACCCTTGGTATCTCACCCCACACTTCATCACTGTGGCCAACTAACTAAAAGCACAGCCTTTATAGAAAACCTCATCCATTGGCCATGGCTGGCACGTAAAATGCTTGCATAGGCTGCAAGGATTAAAAAAATCACCACTCGATAATTTGATCCGCTTTTTTGGATCTGTGCACCAGGTGTAGCAGCTGCAGTCGTCTCCGGTGGTGTCACGGTGGGTGACCGGGACGAGACTAATTCCCGCCCAAAACAAATAAGGGGACAAGGGAATGAATAAAATTGCAGAGAAATTGCTTACAAATGCCCCGCCGATTATCTTACTAATTTTGGTAAGCATTTTAGTCCTCCCCGCTTTCTTAATGGCAACCGGCCCTAAACCGAGTAACGTCGGACTACCTCAAAAAATTCAGGACCCGGAGAAGCTTCAAAAGGCTCTATATGCATTGGTCCAGAAAGCCAACGCACAAAGCAAAATAATGAACAACTGGCACCGAAAGGCGCGATTAGAAACTACCCAGATGCAGGCTAAAAACCGCAAACAGGATACCAAAGCCATTGCAGCGGAGGCATCGCGAAAGGCTTTCGATTCACTCACCGCCATGGTTGGGCCGGATCACATCTATACCAGACCAGTCCAAAACCTTTTTAGAAACGGGGAAAAAACAAAGGCCTTTCTCACCGCTGTCGGCGGCGCACCCGGCGTCGGCCGAGATCAGAAACGACGTAATCCTCCGAAACAGTTGAGGGCTGACGAGAACTTCATGCCTACCAAGGCTCTCTGACCAAAATCAGGGGTCCTTTAACAATCGGGAGGTATCCTCAGATGAAAACGAGAATTAGTGAAATCGCAATGATGCTCACGACGCTCTTTCTCTGTCTAGGATTAACTATTGCCGCTACAGCCGAGGTCATAAATCAGGACTCCGAAGAGGCCATGATCAAGAGCAAAGCAATGATTATAGACGGTTCTCAGAAAATGATCGCCGCTGACAAAATCATGAATGAAGCCAAACAGATGGCAAGAGACGGCCAAGATCCTGCCAAAGCGCACCAGATGATGGCCAAAGCTTTAAAGATGATGTCCGCAGGCGAAAAGATTTGGGAACAGGGCCATGAAGTGGCGGAGCGGTATAAACAAACCAAAGAAAAGGTGATGCCAATCATGGAGCACCACAGGAACGTCATCCGCGAGTCAAAGATCATCCGGGAAGGCATGATGATCGCTGAGGCAATGCTGGCTGAGAACCCCAAGCTCTTGGAAAAAGGCCTAAAGATGGCGGACGGATCGGAAATACATAAGGGACAGTGAAACCCTCATCTCCTACTGTTCCCTCGATTTTTGCGAATCGAGCGCCTCGCAGCACTTCTTGGAGAAGTATGGGTGAATTTTCGGATGGACGTCGTTTTTCGACTAATTGTCGCAGGAGGAAAACATGAGCATAAATATGCCGATTGAGCCCTTGATTGGGTTCTTGATAATAGGACTTGTCGCGGGTTTTCTGGCCGAACAAATTATAAAAGGAAGAGGAGCCGGTCTGGTAATCAATCTGGTTGTAGGAGTCTTAGGCGCCTTCATCGGGGGCTTTCTGTGCGGCTTCTTGAAGTTGCCCTTTCACGGACTCATAGGACTCTTGATTAGTGCGACGCTCGGGTCGGTGGTACTCCTGTTCCTGCTCGGACTAGTCAAGATTATGCTCTTTCCGCAGAAATCTGGGCGGCAAGGTTGGAAGAACTGGGCCCGGGCCCTTGGGCACCGTTAGAGAGGGAGTCCTCTCGCACGAAGTGGCGCTGGATTCCATGAATCAGAATAAATACAGCTTCTGTCAAGCGCGTGTCCCGTGGAGGAAACCATGAACATGAATCTGCAACTTCAGCCGGTGGTTTCAGTGATAGCCGGCATTTTGATACTCATAGCGCCCCGTTTCCTGTCATGGATCATCGCTATTTATTTGATCGTAGTAGGCGTAATGGGTCTGCTTGGCAAATAAAAGTACGGGACTGAGTCTTGTACCAAGACGATTATAGGGCATGCCTCGTTGTTCGAATTAGAGGCTCAGAGAGGTTTACTGTTCAGATTTTGGTGTAGTCCAATGAAATAGGTGCAGGAAAGAGAGAAACGGAGTCAAGGACTGTGGATTGAAGGTTGTGAAGTATTTTGAGGGCAAGCCGGTTCCGTTCCATTCGGAAACACCCCCGCGGATACATCGGTCGCCAAACGCCATGTTCCCCATACGAGGACCGGACACCTCTATTTTGTCGCAGCTATCTACCTGTTTTCACTCGAAACATTTCTGACAAGAAATCGCGGCAGCCGATCAAGGGGCTCCTACCACGAAAAACGGTGGTTTGTGCATGTGACTTCAGCCTTCCCCTTGGCCCGATGCTATGCTTTGTTCGGGTGAAGAGCACGGATGTGAAATATATTTGACGGAGTTACCGGGAGTGAAGTACGCTCAGAAAGGGGGCGAAACACCCTTTTTTCAGGCCGGATAGTGGCAGTTGAGTTTCTCGGAGACTCAGGGGACACAACGTGGCGGCATTTTGGGATTGGAAGGGCCATCGAATAAGCGATCAGGACCCGGCAAACCTCCGAGAAGGCAGG
>JBKQRG010000292.1:0-16715 GCA_052144015.1 Desulfomonilaceae bacterium | reverse complement strand
CTGAACCATTACACCACGTGGCAACGCAGAGGACTCTCCTTGAAATCATGAGTGGCAGCAACAGTCCACCCAACAGGAGTTGGACCAACACGCAGACCCTAACTTCAAATGTGTGCCGGAAACTCGTGCCATGCAGCTTAATGCACCATAATCTTAGAATTTTTTGGAAGGGGTTCCGGAGGACCGCTTTTTTGCGGGAAAAAGCGTGTCCCGAAAAGTCTTCAAAAATCGCTTAATATCTTCTCATCGTCTCAGCCTGGGGTCGAGGGAATCGCGGATTCCTTCTCCCAGCAAATTATATCCCAATACCGTTACGAGAATTGCCAACCCGGGGAAGAACGACAACCACCAGGCGATCTCTATATTATCTTTTCCCTCAGTTAATATGTTTCCCCAGGATGGTTCAGGCGGTTGAACTCCAAGACCTAGAAAGGACAGGCCGGATTCAATTAGAACCGCAGCGGCTACTCCCAATGTGGCTGCCACTAGAACCGGGGCCATAGCATTGGGGAGGATATGCAGAAAGATGATACGCAGATTCCCCGCACCCTGACTAATCGCTGCCTGAACGAAATCGCGTTCTCGAATGGTTAAAAATTCCGCGCGCACGAGCCGCGTTACACCCATCCACGATGTCACACCTATGATAACCATGATATTCCAGATACTCGGCCCGACAAAGGCTATGACGGCAAGAATGAGAAAAAATGAGGGAAAACAAAGCATAATATCTACGAAGCGCATTATGATTGTATCGGGGATCCCCCGGTAATAACCTGAGATCGAGCCGAGAAATGCTCCAATAAGAGTTGATATGCCCACGGCTACGAATCCGACACTTAGGGAAACCCGAGATCCATAAATCATTCGTGCGAGTATATCGCGGCCGAGAATATCCGTACCCAAAAGATGCGCTCTGGTCGGTGGGGCCAGAATATTGGTAGTATCTATATCATCGGGGGCATATGGCGACAGAATAGGAGCGGCAATAGCCACTGCAAAGAGAATGACTACGAGTATTAGTCCGGCCACAGCCAGCTTGTTTTTTGCCAATCTTGCAGTAAATTCGCTCAAAATAAACCTTTAATTCGTCCAAAATTTTGGAATGAAAACAATCAGTCTCCCACACGAATACGAGGGTCAGCCAAAGAATACGAAATATCCGCAAATAAATTGCCGAGAAGAGTAAGCACTCCCCCGATAACGAGTATCCCCATGACTGTCGGGTAGTCCCTCCCCATAACTGATTGATAAAAAAGGAACCCCATACCCGGGATGGCGAAAATCGTTTCAATAATAACACTTCCCCCTATAAGCCCTGGGATTGCAAGCCCCAGAAGGGTAATTACCGGCAACAGCGCATTCCGTAATGCGTGGCGGAATATCACCGTGCGTTCATCCAGTCCTTTGGCACGAGCAGTTGTTATATAGTCCTGCCGAATGACTTCCAACATATTGGATCGCATGTACCGACTCATGCTGGCCAAACCGCCAAACGTGGAGATAAATATCGGCAATATGAGATGCTTAGCGAAATCAAGAAATCTCCCAACCTGCGACAGCTCCATATAATTCAAGGACCTGATCCCCGAAATCGGCAGCCATTCCAATTCAACGCCGAATAAGATCATGAGCAAAAGCGCCAGCCAAAAACTTGGCATGGCAAATCCCACAAATACAAAAACCGTGATTGCGCGATCAAAAAGAGATCCTTGATTGACGGCAGATTTGACGCCGATAGGAATGGCGATGGAAAGAATTAGAAGCAAAGAAACTATATTTATGAAAATAGTTATGGGAATACGTTCGAGTATTTTATCTATTACTGGGCGACCATCGGGGGAAAATGATGTTCCGAAATCCAGCATAACCATATTTCGAAGCCACTTAAGATATTGAATGTGCCAAGGCTGATCGAGCCCGTAATGCGCTCGTATTCTAGCGATAGTTTCTTCATTCATATTCGGATTGAGATCGGTTACAAGGCTTGTGGGATCGCCTGGGGCCATTTTCATGACCGTAAATGAAATTATGGTAATACCCAGCAGAAGTGGGATCATTAACAATATGCGTTTTAATATGTGTATGCCCAATTACACCTCACGGTTGAATCTGATATTTCTGGAGAGGCCTTGGTACATACCATTCTATGAAATTATAACTTATGCCCAAAGGCGCGGGCTGAATCCCTTTAAATCTTGAACTTATGATAGGCAAAGTATCCCCTACATATAAAAAAGTATATGGCTGGTCTTCCGCAATAATCGCCTGAAATTCATCATAATATTTTTTTCGCTCATCTCGATTGTACGTCGATGCTCCTTCATCCAGGAGCTTATCAACCTTCGGGTTTTGATATGTAATGAAGTTAAGTTGCGTTTCCCCGATTTTTTCTGAGTTCCAGATGTCTATTTGATTCGGCTCCGGTCCTGTTTGCCATCCAAGCAGACATGCTTCGAAGTTTCTTTTATTGATAAAATTCTTAAGAAACGCAGCCCATTCGTATATTCGTATTTTGACGCGGATGCCGACTCTTTTCAGGTCTCTTTGAATTATTGTTGCCGCGTTTTTTCGTAGCTCGTTTCCCTGATTCGTGATGATGGTAAATTCAAACGGCTTACCATCCTTGTGGAGGATTCCGTCCCCATCAGTGTCTTTCCAACCGGCTTCGGCAAGCATTTCTTTCGCTTTTTCGGGATCGTACGGAAATTTTTTCACATTCGGATTATACCAGAAGGTGTCCGGTTTGTATGGGGTATATGCGGGTTGGCCAAGGCCCATTAGCACACCCTGAACGATGCTTTCCCGGTCGATAGCGGTAGTGAGCGCCTGGCGTACTTTCTTGTCCTGAAATTTCCAATCTTTCAGATTGTATCCAAGATACGTGTAGCCGAACCCAATATACTTGTACCGTACGAAATTCTCCCTGAACCAAGTAGTATCGGTTTGCCGTCTATATTGAAGTGGAGTAAGAGTCATCAGATCAAGTCTTCCAGCCTTTAATTCCAGGAACATGGTCGCCAGGTCCGGGATTACACGGGTCATAACTCGATCGATATAAGGCCGTCCTTCGAAATAGTCGTGATAACTATCAACTACGATTCTCTCACCTGTTTTCCACTCGGAGAATTTATAAGGGCCGGTACCGATGGGGTTCCGTTTAAGAGGGCTTTGGTTTACATCTTTGCCTTCAAGCAGATGCGCCGGGAGCATTGACTGCCCCCACGAACCGAGCGCCGGCGCATACGGTTTTTCATATGTGATTTCCACAGCATAAGGGTCAAGCACTCGGAATTCTTTTACTCTGAGGAAGTCACTGGCGTACGCTGTGGGTGTCTTTGGATCTATTATAAGCCTGTAAGTAAACTCAACGTCCTTTGCGGTAAACGGTGTGCCATCCTGCCACTTGACATCCTTGCGCAAATAAAAACGTATTCTAAGGTTATCCTCGGATATATCCCATTTTTCGGCCAAATCACCTACCAGATTGATATCTTTGTCGTATTTGACTAGACCATTGTAGATATATCCATTAATGTCTCCGCTTGCTGCATCAGAGGCCAGAACGGGAAGCAGCACGGTCGCGTCTCCTATGCTGCCCTTAATCATCATGTCACCGTACGCGGGTTTATTCATTTCCGGGGAAGCCGCTGTGCCGGCTGGATTTTCCGCTGTGACTCCCGCCGGTTTTTCCCGATCTGAACAACCGAATAAACCGATTACTATCGGGAGCAACAGGACTAAATAAGCTTTCCTGATGACCATGTTCTCCTCTTACATTAACCGGCGAAAAATATAGTCAAAATAATGATGTCTGGCAAGCCATCTGTAAGTTCTCTGTAATCGTTCCGTCACGTGCGGGAAAGATTGTAAAACATATGGTTACGGTCATGTCATTGCGAGCGGAGCGAAGCAATCTCTCAGCTCGGGGGATTGCTTCGTCGTTTAACTCCTCGCAATGACACTCCTGATACCAATGCGGTTTGTAACAGATGACACGAATTCGATTTCCAATTGTAAGATACCAGTGTCTGTAGGGGCAGACCCGCGTGTCTGCCCGTTCCCTGGGCGCACACGCAGGTGCGCCCCTACCGAAGGCATGTTACTTCTTTGAGCGCGAATCGGTATAACCCCCCAGTTGGGTGGGGATTTATCATTGCCACAAATCTACATCACCCGGAACTGAAGGGATATGGTTCTCCTTGTGTGCATGTGTTTTCCCGAATGTTTACCCAAACGCTCGCGCTTGCCGAACTACGTATTGAGCACCACATTATGGGCAGAAGAGCGCCAATTGCGACCAAAATGAAAGGATTCGAAACATGACACGCTTTGATTTCAATGACGAAGAGATCTCAATGATGAGGGGCATTCTTGAGACCTATTTACATGATTTGACAGCAGAGATCTCGAGCACGGAAAAGCTGTCATTTGCTGTCATTTAGAGAAGATCTCAAGAAAGAAAAAAATTTCATCCTGAATATGCTTGGGCGAATCGATAAAAAGGCCGCATAAAGATATAAGGGGAAAGCTTTTTAAGAGTTTTCCCCCTTTAGCCATTTTCCTGCGTCGGAATCGAACCACGGAATCAAATTTCATTCTGGTATTGGGGGTTACTTATGAAAGCAGCTATAGTTGGGACCGGCCTGGTGGGGTCGGCGTGCGCTTATGCAATGGTTATGGGTGGAGTGGGTAGCGAAAGACCGAAACCCTTCTAATGCTGTCGGTGGTATTCCTGCAATGAGCTTACGCGAAACTTATCGCCTCGCTTCAGAGATCGCAATCCTAACGACAAGGCATTAGCCCCGGCCAACGTGGTGAAATACGGCACATTGTGATGCAACGCTGCAAGCCGAATATGATAGGAATCACGAAATGATTTCTTATCCGCGGCGGTGTTTATCACCAGCACTATTTCGCTGCGACCTATCAGGTCCGTGACATCAACTTTACCTTCTTCGTGAACTTTTCCAACCTGAGTGCATTCAATACCCGCGGTCTGAAGTGCGGTAGCGGTGCCTTCCGTGCATACGAATGAAAAACCGCACTCCCTTAGCCGGCGAGCCACCATTACTGCATGGGTTTTGTCTTGATCAGCCACGCTCAGGAATACTTTTCCACTTGTCGGAATGGGGAAATCCGTGCTGTACTGCGACTTCAGAAATGCCGGGCCGAACTCCAGGTCGATCCCCATGACCTCGCCGGTAGACTTCATTTCGGGTCCCAATATCACGTCTACTCCCGGAAATTTTATAAACGGAAAGACAGCCTCCTTCACACTTACATGCAAGGGGACTATTTCTCTTGTAAATCCAATTTCCTTCAGCTTCTTGCCTGCCATTACCCGTGCCCCGATTTTGGCCAGAGGCGCTCCGATAGCCTTGGAGACGAACGGGATTGTCCGAGACGCTCTGGGATTAACCTCAAGTACAAAAATTTCGCCATCCTTCAATGCAAGCTGTAAATTCATCAAGCCTTTGACGTTCAATTCCATGGCAAGAAGTCTAGTGATCCTGCGGATCTCGTCCAAATGATATCGGCCTAAACTATATGGAGGCAGAGAGCAGGACGAATCGCCGGAGTGTATGCCCGCCTCCTCGATATGCTCCATGATTCCGCCAATAACGACTTGTTCTCCGTCTGCTACTGCGTCTACATCGATTTCAACAGCTCCGGTAAGGTACCCGTCCACAAGTATCGGATGCTCCGGCGACGCCTGAACCACGGAAGTCAAATACTCGTTGAGGTCCTGTTCAGTATGCACTATTTCCATAGCGCGACCGCCCAAAACATATGAAGGCCTGACAACCAAGGGATAGCCAATCCGTCGTGCCACATCCAAAACTTCGGCGTATGAATGCGCGATGTCATTAGGAGGCTGATTTAATCCCAAAGTGATAAGCATCTCTTTGAAACGTTTACGATCTTCCGCCCTATCTATGGCATCGGGCGATGTTCCAATGATCGGGACGCCGGCTTTCCAAAGCGGCACAGCCAGCTTCAACGGTGTTTGGCCGCCGAACTGGACTATTACTCCGGCAGGCTTTTCGCGTTTCACGATCTCCAGAACATCCTCGAGAGTGAGCGGTTCAAAGTAAAGCCTGTCGGAAGTGTCATAGTCGGTACTGACCGTTTCAGGATTGCAGTTGACCATGATTGTTTCATAGCCGTCTTCTTTCAGCGCGAACGCGCCGTGGACGCAGCAGTAATCAAACTCGATGCCTTGACCGATCCGATTAGGGCCGCCTCCCAAAATCATGATCTTCGATCTGTTGGTAACGTCGGACTCGTCCTCTTCCTCGTATGTGGAATAGAGATAAGGCGTATGAGCCTCGAATTCCGCTGCACAAGTATCGACCCGTTTAAAAACCGCCGAGATGCCCAAATCTTGTCGCAAGTCACGGACCTCCTGCTCGGATTTTCCGGTTAGGTCGCCCAAACGGATATCAGAAAAGCCGTAAGATTTTGCTCGGCGAAAATTGTATTCTCGGTCCTCGCCTTCCAGAAAATGGTGTCCGGAGATCTCCTTTTCCATTTCGACTATTTGTTGCACCTGCCGAAGGAACCATGGATCAATTCGGGAGATCTCGTACATCTCGTCAATTCCGATACCGGCCCTGATAGCATCTGCCAGGTACCACAACCTGCCGGGACTCGGCCTACGAAGATGCTGCAGTATTTCGGATTTTGAAAGCCCCTGTGGCAGACGAGGTTCCAATCCATAGGAGTCTATTTCCAACGAACGAATAGCTTTTTGGAGAGATTCTTTGAACGTCCGGCCGATGGCCATCACCTCTCCGACAGATTTCATCTGGGTAGTCAATGTGTCATCAGCTGCGGGAAATTTTTCAAATGTGAACCGAGGTATTTTGGTGACCACGTAATCGATCGTGGGCTCGAACGATGCCGGAGTTTTCAGAGTTATATCATTGGCTATCTCATCGAGCGTGTACCCGACTGCAAGTTTGGCGGCTATTTTAGCTATGGGGAACCCCGTGGCCTTAGAAGCAAGCGCGCTGGAACGGCTGACACGAGGGTTCATTTCAATCACCACAACTCGCCCGGTCTCGGGATCCACCGCAAATTGAATATTAGAACCGCCTGTATCTACGCCGATTTCTCGGATTATAGCTACGGCCTGATCTCGAAGTATCTGATATTCTTTATCGGTCAGAGTCTGGGCTGGTGCCACAGTTATGGAATCGCCGGTATGGACCCCCATGGGATCAAAATTCTCGATTGAGCAGATTATGACGACATTATCTCCACCGTCGCGCATTACCTCCAATTCGAATTCTTTCCAGCCGAGCACCGATTCTTCCACCAGCACACGGTGAACGGGTGAAATTTCTAATCCCCAGGTCGCGAGCTCGTGAAATTTATCTTCCGAAAAAGCTACACTCCCGCCAGTGCCGCCCAAAGTAAAGGACGGTCGAATAACGTTCGGGAATCCGACTTCACGGGCGATTTCCCAGGCCTGCTCGATGGAATCCGCGTACCCGCTTCTCGGCAGGTCTAGACCTATGTTGCTCATAGCAGATTTGAACAAGTCCCGATCTTCAGCTTTCCTGATAGCTTCAATCCCTGCCCCGATCAGTTCTACTCCGTACTTTTCAAGAACACCCGCCTCATACAGTTCTACCGCGCGATTCAAGGCTGTCTGACCGCCAAGTGTTGGAAGAAGCGCATCCGGGCGTTCTTTTTCAATTATAGTCGTGAGAAAATCAAGTTTAAGAGGCTCAATATAAGTAGCATCGGCAAATTCCGGGTCGGTCATGATGGTGGCAGGATTGGAGTTAACCAGGACCACCCGATAGCCCTCTTCTTTCAGAGCCTTTAAGGCTTGAGTACCGGAGTAGTCGAATTCGCAAGCCTGGCCGATTATTATAGGGCCGGATCCGATCAGCAAAATAGAATTGATGTCTGTTCTTTTGGGCATTACAGAGTGTTCTCACATCTCGGAGATTTATTGACGAGGCATTTTCAAGTGCATGCATCCGCGAAACTATATTGTCCACGGCACAAAATTGCAAGCGGGACCGCTACCTTGCCCAATCCTCAAGCTTTCAAGATCGACTTTGAATGGCCAAGTCGCAAAAATTATCGGGAATGATAATATTGTTAAATTAGGGGTGGAAATCGAAAATGACACGATTCAAAATTCATAAATGACGACCATTAAAACAAGATATGCAGAAGTCCGAGATTTTTTAAGTGAAGCGTGGGCGCTGGGATGGCCCATGATACTGGTGATGTTTTTCCAATTCTCCATCGGCATCGCTGACGTGTATGTCGCCGGGTATATGGGGACTGACGTGCTGGCGGCCGTCGGATATGTGGGTCAACTTTATTTTACTCTCATTATTCTGGCAAACGGAATATCCGTCGGAACTGTTTCCATGGTTTCCCAAGCATTTGGGGCAAAATCTACTGAGGGCGTGGGAAATGTTGCATCTCATTCACTAGTTCTTGGAATTGCAATTTCGGGCTTGCTGACCGGCCTGGCCCAGGGCTATACCGCAGAACTGGTGTGGCTGGCGGGCATGCCTGAAGGCATTCAATATATTGCGGCCGCATTCATCCGCATTTTTTCATTGGTCCTGGTTCCTACTTACGTCTTTATCATATCTGCCGGGATCCTGCGCGCCTCCGGTCGGATTCGCATGGCCATGATAAACAGCGCAGTAGCTGCCAGTCTTAATGTTCTCGGTGATCTGATATTGGGCTTCGGATGGGGACCGATCCCCGCGCTCGGGTTCCGCGGCATTGCCTGGTCTTCGGCTCTTGCCTCCACAGTCTGGATGACCCTCAATTTGCTGTGTGTCTCTTATGGTCCTAACGGAATTTCGTGGGGTTCCATGATCCGCCCGATGGGGCCGTGTCTAAGAAATCTCATAAAAATAGGCGTACCCACAGCGCTCCAGCAGACTGCGTGGAATGCAGGGACTCTGGTGGTTTATTTCCTCGTGGGGAGCCTGACCAAGGGGCAGATTACGGCATTGGCCGCTATGGCGGCCGGTATGAGAATAGAAGCCCTCATATTTCTTCCTATTTTCGCGTTTAACATGGCTAGCGCGGTGCTTACCGGCAACAGGTTGGGATCGGGCGATACAGCCGGCGCGCGCTCAGGCGCTAAAGCTGCCGCGCTGCTGTGTTTGACCATCATCATCTTCCCTGCATTCTTAATTTTTGTTTTCGCGCCGTCCATCTCAGCACTCCTGGCTTCTGATCCGGAAGTTCTGGCTGAGATGACGCGCTACTTGCGTATCAATATGCTGGGTATGCCGTTCATGGCCATTGGTATAACTTTCGGAGGGGCGCTCCAGGGAGCGGGAGACACTCTGGCGACCATGCGAATCATATTTACCGGCATGTGGCTAATCAGGATCCCGTTGATCCTCGTCGTCATTCACGTTTTTCGGGCAGGAGCAGTGGAGATCTGGTGGTGTATGACCTTTTCGATTGTTATCATGTGTGGTTTGTTGGTGAATCGATTCCGCGGAAATGCTTGGATTGCCGCATCCCTTGACAAGAAAACCAAGACCATGCTCTGGGAAGCATGCCTTGGAAGCGCAATGATCCTTTCGGAGAAATCATCGCAGACCGGCAAAAAACAAATATGAACACCCCAAGGGAATGCAATTAGGCGCCGGAAAAGAGCTCATCCACAACATGTCTTTAGCAGCTTCTAACCCCGTGTCATTGCGAGGAGCGTAGTCCCGCGTTGCGCGGGAAAGCAATCTCGGAATTATTACGGTCAGGCGTAGAGTAGAGATTGCTTCGCTGCGCTCGCAATGACACTTGTAACCGCTCAGTTAAGCGCGGTGCAGATTTGTCATTGCGAAGACGTCAGGCCGTGGCAATCTCCGAAGCTTTGGGAGATTGCTTCGCTTCGCTCGCAATGACAATCCCTACCATGTCATTGCCGTAGATGTTTGTATGAACACACGATTGATGTTGCAAATATTACGGACGAGTCGTATAGATATCACATAAAATCACAAATCACATTCGCATTATCGCGGCCCGTGGGGAGCCGTTCCTCAGATACGTAAGTCTGTAGTAACTAATTCTGCAAACAATCCACCATCTGACGATTTAAAGCTAAAACAAGGAGCAAGAAAATGAAAAAGGCTTTCCTGTTCTTGGCTGTGGGAGTGGTTTTGGCCGTTGCTATTTTGATTTCTGGAAACGCTGATGCTGCGTCTAAGAAGATAGCGGTCATTTGGGACACGAAGTCGGATATGGTTAATCGAGTAGTGATGGGATTCCTGGCCAAATTGAGAACATTGGCCCCGGATATGGAAGTCAAACAATATAGACAGCTCAAGGACATGAAAGAGGTCGAGCGGGTATTTCGGGAATGTGAGAACATAATGGACGGCATTTTGGTGCTTCGTTCCTCAGGTGCAAAATTTCTGGGAACAACTAATCCGAAGGTCCCCTGCTTCATTGGGGCCACAAACAATCCGGTTGAACTGGGCGTTATAAAGGATTTGAATGCGCCTGAAGACAAGATTACAGGTGTGACATACTTCATCCCGTACGAAAAACGTTTTCAAATCATTATGAGCCTATTCCGTTCTATCAAGAGCATAGGTATCCTGGTGGAAAAGGGGCATCCAAGCGGTCCCATAGAGGCGAAAGGGACCGAGGAGCAGTGTAAGCGGCTTGGTATTGCCTATAATGAGGTAGTGGCAACCGATCTGAAAAGCTTGATTGAAGGAACGAAGAAGCTCGTCGGCAAGGTGGACTTGATCATCATAAGCAATAACCGGCTCGTGATGGACAATGTAAACAATTTGCTGCCGATTCTCAATCAGGCCAAGACGCCCACCTTCTCGTTTGCCGACGCGCCTGTCAAGTCGGGTGCAGTGGCTGGAGTCGCAGCCGATGATGTGAAACTTGGCGAGTTCCTTGCGGAATCAGTGGTGGATGTGTTGATAAACGGGAAATCGATCTCACAGGTCCCTGTCAGGACCGATCCGGACCCAAGAATAAGTGTTAACGAGTCGATGATGAGAAGTCTCGGGTTGAAATTTCCGGATGCGATTCTGAAGGGAGCTGAAATAGTGCGATAGGAATACGATGTGGCTAGCACTAGTGCACTTCATTTCTTTCGAACGAGATTTACCAACCTTCGCCAAAGTATTGCACAGCCGATTGCTACCTTGATAATGAGCGTGCCGAAATCATTTCCAGCCACGATATGCGCATGGAGATGGAACACCACCTGGCCTCCACCACGGTTCACGTTTACAAAGAACCGATAACCCGATTCCGCCACCCCAAGATCCTGAGCGATTTTCCTGGCGATCTCGCCCATGTGGGTAAGAATCGGATCCCCTTCGGGAATATCGTTGAACGTGGGCACATGCCGCCGCGGGACAATAAGAATGTGAATTGGCGAAGCCGGATAAGCGTCATGAAAGGCAACTACCAGCTCATCTTCGTATACCTTCTCCGCAGGAATTTCGCCTTGTATGATCTTACAAAAGACACAACCGTTCATGGAATGGTCCTCAGCTATGCTACAGGCGCTTACGCGCTATGTGGGGCTTCTCTGGCGAGCAAATGGCAGTGCAGGTGAAAAATCACTTGTCCTCCCCCGCGATTAACATTGAACAAGACTCTGTACCCGTTATCCGCGACTCCCATTTGGTGTGCTATTTTTTGGATGGCCTGACCAATATACGACAGGATTCTGTCCTCAGCATCAATGTCATTGAAAGTTGAAATGTGTCGTCGAGGAACAATAAGAACATGTATTGGATACTGCGGCCTGGCATCCAAAAAAGCAACGACGCTTTCATCTTCGTACACAATGTCAGCGTGAGATTTGCCTTGGACAATGTTACAAAAAACACACTCGGATGAGGAATCGCTCATCGAGACAACCTCCCCAATTCTTTCTTATGAACCCGATTCAATCCCGCGCTATCGAAAAGCTAAAAGTAGGGGCGGCGTTTCTGCCGGCCGACTAACCACCGGGCATGGACGCCGGTCCCTCCAGTGCACAGGCCAGTGACTAAATAGCTTTGAATCATAAACTCAAAAGCATTTGTATCCTTCTCTAGGCGGATCGATCAAATACCTCAAGGGAAGCTTTCATTGCCCTATCGCGAGCCCAAGATTCGATCTTCTGTATCCTTTCCCGCATGGTTCTGGAGAGCGGCACAATATTCCTGAACGCATTGGCCAGTATATGTTCCGAAAGTTCTTCATTTCTTGATTTCGCCTCGAACAGAGCGGAAATCACCCCTTGTTCGATTTCCGCCCCATTTAACCCCTCGGTGGAAACAGCTAGGTACTTCATATCAAAACGGGACGGATCGACATTTCTTTTGCGCATGTGGATAGCAATTATCTGAAGTCTCTCATCCGTCGATGGCAGTCCCATATAAAAAAGCTCGTCGAATCTGCCTTTGCGCAGGATTTCCGGTGGAAGCACTTCCACTTCATTGGCCGTAGCTCCGACAAACACTGGAGCAGTCTTCTCCTGCATCCAGGTCAGAAAAAGCGCCAGCACCCTTGCCTCTTTCCCGCCTTCTTTCTTTTGCTGCTGGTTCGCGATTCCTGCCTCTATCTCGTCAATCCAGAAAACGCACGGAGCGACTGCCTCAGCTGTTTTGATGGCCTTGCGCATAGCTTCTTCCGGAGGTCCGGCAAGGCCGTCGTAAATTTTGCCCATATCGAGCCTCAAAAGAGGTAGCTTCCAATAGGACGCGATAGCCTTTATACACAGGCTTTTGCCGCATCCACTAACCCCCATTACTAGAATCCCCTTCGGAGCGGTCAGCCCATGCTTGGCAGCCCCGGGATTGAACGCGTCGCCACGCTCTTCGAGCCACTTTTTGAGATTAACGAGACCCCCGATTTCCCATGATCCCGCCTGCGCGCTGACAAATTCCAGCACACCACTTTTCCTGACTAGCGCCTGTTTCTGCTCGAGGACAATGTCGACAGCATCAACCGTAATAGTAGTTCTGTTCGTAACCGCGGCGTGGAACGCGTCCTGGGCTTCATTGGCAACAAATCCCATGGCTGCCCTTATCATTTTATCTCTGAGATCACCGTTGAGTGATTGGATTAGCGATTCTGTCGCTGGACTTTCCCGAATGCACGATTCCAAAATTCTCTGGAGTTCCTCATAACCGGGGAGCGGCACATCGTCTATCTTAAAAATTGAATAAAGCTCCTGAGGCAGGTTCAAAAAAGGACAGACGAAAAAGATCTTATTACGGCTGGAGCGTAACACGCGGGCGCAATCTTTTAATTGTCTCAGAAGTTGAGGATTTCCATTGAGGAAAAGGTGAAGGTCCTTACAGACAAGTAAAGAGGGCTCTTTGATTCTCATGAAGGTCCCGAGAGCATGTGTAATATCCGTAGTTTTTTCCAGGATCTCTTTTCCACGCGTTAGCCCATATAAGCAAGACCAAACATATAGTTGGAGCGGTCCGGCGGAAGCCTTTTTAGCAGCGGATGCTACAAGTCTTTCGACCCGCTCCTCTTCTTCGGATATCAAATATATAAGCGATGTCTTACCTTGGATAAAATTTAGGATCTTATCAAGTATCATTACACCAACCTTCCAGTAGAAAATGCCACAGTTAGTAAGCTTTCACAAGGACGAAGCAAAGTGGTATAAATGAACCGATCAAGAAGTGTTAGGCGTCAATCGCTCTCAAGTACTAGGAATTCTATATATGTCCACCACTAAATCCGATTCTTCGGCCCGGAGAACTGACGCGCTGTTCAGTATCATCGTGGGCATAGCCGCGGCTTTTGGAGTCTTGTACATAGGCCTGTATTTTTTGCGGGAATGGGAGCCGACCCTGGCCGAGATCCCCATGTTCGTCCCCATGATCCATGGATTTGTGGTGCTTGAGTCTATTACTATTGCGTTCCTAGCTCTGGGGAGTCATCGCGCCCTGCGAAACCCGGTTGCATATTGGATCGGCATCGCATTTGCGTCCATTGCCATTTTCAACGTGTTTTACATCCTGTCTTGGCACGGCCTTCGTGCTGACGGCCGCCAGGTAATAGGATTTTTACCGGGAACCGCTGCATGGATTATTCTCGTCGCGCAAATTGTCTTCAGTGTACTACTTATTATGGGGGTTTCAGTTCGTTGGCCCGGAGCACATTCGTTAAAGGGCCGAAGCTGGGCGTGGTCCGTCGCTAGTTGGTTGTTTCTGGCCATATTGGTCAATTCGCTGCTGATATCCTTTGAAGACTGCCTACCGTCAGCGATTGGCCCGGGCGGGACATTTACTCTCCTGCAGCTGGTTGTTGTGGCAGTAGTGGGTATTCTATATGCAACTGGTACCGTGACCTTTACTCGATACTACCTTCGATCCCGTGACATACTATCGGCTTACATTGCTCTAGACCTGCTGCTTCTGTTCTATAATTCAGTGGGCATACTAATGACTACGAAACGCTATACCCCTATGTGGTATACGTCTCGGCTGCTGGCTATTGCTGGCGGCATAATCGTTCTATTCGGCCTGCTCTGGGCATATGTACGTCTTTACCAGAAAGAGCAGGAAAAGAGCCGGGACCTGGAAGCTAGTATCCTCGAGCGCAAGGAGGCGGAAGAAGAGAACGAGCAGCATCTGGAGGAACTCCGGACGGTATTGGAGCATCTCACTGAGGGCCTGGTCATTTCCGACCTGGACGGGAACCTCTATCACTGGAATCAAGCGGCCATTGAAATGCACGGTTTCAAGAGCCTCGCTGAGTGTCGGCGTAGTCTCCCCGAGTTTGAGGGAATCTTCGAACTTTCCACTTCTGATGGGCAAATTCTGCCTATGACGCAATGGCCGCTGGCTCGTATTCTGCGAGGCGAGACGCTGAGAAATTGGGAGATTCACATTCAGCGCCCAGGCAATGACTGGAAGCGCGTCTGGTTATATGGCGGCAGTCTCGCACTGGATAATGTAGGCAATCCTCTCCTTGCAGTTGTCAGCGTAACCGACATAACTGAGCGCAAACTCGCGGAGGAGGCCTTGCGGGAGTCCAAAAATGAACTTGAACTCCGCGTGGAAGAGAGGACCGCTGAACTGAACCAAGCGGTCGATGCTCTCGGGGCTGAACGACAGCGGCTTTATGGTGTTCTGGAGACACTGCCCGCGTATGTCGCGCTTTTAACAACTGATTATTATGTTTCCTTTGCTAATCGCGTTTTCCGAGAGCGCTTCGGGGAATCACGGGGTAAACGATGTTTTGAGTTCCTCTTTAACAGAACCGAACCATGCGAGATTTGCGAAACGTATAGGGTTCTGGAAACAATCGCCCCCCATCATTGGGAGTGGACCGGCCCCGATGGCCGCAATTACGATGTATTCGACTTTCCCTTTACAGATACGGATGGCTCTTTGCTCATTCTGGAGATGGGGATAGACATCACCGAACGCAAGCAAGCGGAAAACGCTCTCAACCGGACATTGGCCGATTTGAAACGATCCAATGCAGATCTTGAACACTTCGCTCACGTTGCTTCGCATGATCTGGAAGAACCGTTGCGGAATGTAGCAACTGCTTTGCAAATGCTCGAAGAAACAAATAAAGGCAAATTGGGGGCACAGTCCGATCAATTGATTTATTATGCTGTTGATGCGGCCAAAAGAATGAAAGCTCTAATTTCAGACCTGCTCACCTATTCTCGAGTGACGACTCGCGGTCAATTATTCGAGCCGGTTATTGTTCAGGAGGTACTGAATCAGTCGATCTTGAACTTGACAGAGCTTATAAACCGGAATGGAGCGAAAATTACTCACGATCAAATGCCCATCATTAAGTGCGATTCCACACAGCTTTTACAAATCTTTCAAAATTTAATAGGAAACGCTGTGAAATTTGGTCCTTCCGAATCGTCCAAAATCCACGTGTCGGTAGAAAAGCAAGGGGGTGAATGGGTTTTCTCAGTGCAAGATAATGGGATTGGAATCGATTCGAAATATTTCGATCGTATTTTTGTTATTTTTCAGCAACTTGATAAGAAAGGGCCTTTTCACGGAACCGGCATGGGATTGGCAATTGTTAAGAAAATTGTTGAGCGTCATCGAGGACGTGTTTGGGTAGAGTCTGAGGTTGGTGTTGGGGCTAAATTCTATTTTACCATACCCGACGATGGGGCCGAATGAAATTTGATCCAAAAACGGTAATCGTTACAGGCGGCCGAAGAATGTCATTGCGAGCGGGTAACCCGCGGCATGTCATTGCGAGCGCAGCGAAGCAATCTCTATTCCACGCCTGACCGGTACAAATCCCGAGATTGCCACGGCCTGACGGCCTCGCAATGACAAACCTGCACCCCTCCCAACTGAGGGATTACCAAAAACGCTTTTCTTCTTGGGTACTGAACGGCTTATCAGGTTACTCCGGTGCGTCGCGGTTCCGGAGAGAGTGCTGTGAAAACCCTGAAAACGGCAATAAGTTATGGTTGCTCCGGATAAGGACAGAACTGTCTCAATGACTAAATCTCTGATAATCTTGGAATTCTAGGGTTATCATCCGGCAATGCGCTCGGTATAACCGCCCTGAAGGACTTTTCCCTCCCGAGTTATCACCCAGTCAAAAATTTCCCGTTCACTTATTTTTATTAAACTTCCTTTCTCGAGGTCTTTTCGCAATACCGGCACGTTCTCGACGTTTCCGGCCAAAAATTCTCCTTGCATATTCAATGATACCCACATCCACTCGAATTGGCC
>JBKQRG010000291.1:0-12453 GCA_052144015.1 Desulfomonilaceae bacterium | reverse complement strand
CGCCCGATGATGCTCGTCTGGTAAAGGCTGCTGCGGAAAAGAGACGGGCAGCATTGGACAAGTTGACCGGCGAGAAGCTCATGTCTTTCAAAACGGAGCTGGCACTGGAAGTCCCAAGGCTTCCGCTTACCACCCAACTCGGTGAATCTTTGAAGAAGGCGAACCCGGAGAAGACCGATCTGTACGCCGGGATGAAAGCCCAAAAATCTGAGCTGCTTCAGAAAGACCTCACGCCCTATCGTTCCTTGTTATTTGCTACACATGGGTACTTCGGGAAAGACCTGCCCGGAATTCAGGAACCTGTATTGATTCTGACCCGGCCCGGCCAGCCCGAAGGTCAAGATGGCTTCCTGAGAATGACCGAGGTGATGGGTCTGAAGATGAATTGTGATGTAGCGGCATTGACTGCATGTCAGACTGGACTTGGACGGCATATCTCAGGTGAAGGAACTATGGGGATGGGAAGGGCTTTCCAATACGCAGGCGCAAAATCGGTGCTGATGAGCCTCTGGAGTGTGGCTGAATCATCTTCTGTGGATTTAGTGACAAGCTTCTTCAAACATCTGCGGGAAGGAAAAAACAAACTGGAAGCTCTGAAACTTGCCAGAGATGAGATCCGCAAGGCCGGATATGACCATCCGTTCTTCTGGGCTCCATTTATATTGGTAGGTGAAGTTAACTAATACTCGGTACGATTCACGACCGCTAAGCTGAATGCCACGCTGAATAAGGGTGCAAAACTTGCATCTCTTATGACAACAGGCATTGGTTTAGATGCGTGACAGCGCCAAACGATTCAACCATCCTCGGCTGCGCAGGGCCACCTGAAGCGCAGTTGAACCTCAGGAGATATTGTCTCCTGAGATTCGGCTGATTAGACCGGGTTATCTATGTCTTCCGCCATGGTGAGCCGCTACATGTGCATGGTGATGGTGCCCGGCATGGTAGTGGCCGTGATGTTTGCCAGGATGATGGTGCGCGAAGAAATGGTGCGGATTGTGTCTGTGATGCCACCACCAATGTGAGTACCAACCCCATCGAGGGGAACTCCACCACTCAGAATAATCCTCCGGATCGTCGCTAGGATTGTCTGTATCATATGGAGCTATCCCGGCATATGACCCTGCCTTACATATTCGTGGGTTAGGATCTAAGAAGAGCCCATTGACCCAACCGGATAGAGGGGCGGATATCTGCAGCCATGTGTCGTTTGAATTCCCGGTAAGTGTTACCTTCTTACATCGCTTAAGACAGCCGACCACTGTTGAAGACCCATTGGCTTCACTATATACTGCCAGACAGTCCCTATTTTCCGTAGCCTTAGCCACGAAAGCAACAGAACCTGCAGGAATTGTTGGTGCTTCCTCACTCCTGGCAACTCCTGATATCATAAAGAGTAGCACTGGAAGGAGGATCGCGCTACTCCCTAGTTTCCAAAAGCTTTTCATGTTCGTAGCCTCCCGGTAGTATGATCGTAGAGGAATGTTGTGATTTCCTCAATTCGCAATGATCCGTCCAAAGTTTTTATCTAAATTCATTTCTCCAACACGATTCAGGGGAGTATCAAATTGTCGTTAATCCAAAATCACGGCCGGATTCGACTTCAAATCTTCCGAATCGTGCGTTTTAGACCGCAAGCCGCTCCCCGAATCGTACACATCTTCGAACGTCCGTCTCTTGGAATGTTCGATGCATGACCATGGTCAAACGATTCATCATCCAGCAAAGTGTCTCGCTTGTGATTCCGGACTGAAGTGTGAACCCATTTTCTGGTGGACTCGGTGAGATGAGATCAGGTGCATCCGCGGAGAGAAATCCTGGAAAGTATTGCCGCACTGAAGTAAGAAGAAGGACGTCAGGAAGTGAATTACACCAAAGGATTGAAAAGCCTGGTAACGATTGCAACGTGTTGCTTAGCTGTGATTTTGCGCTATAACAGGACTATCAGCCGCAGAAAGCCAGCGACGCCGCATCTATGGGCGTTTATGCATCTGCCGGGTCGGCTTACGACACGGTCGCAATCGGCATCCCGGTTCCCGGATCGGTTGATCCTTTTTGCCAATTGAAGGTCGTCTCACAGCCCGTTTAGGAGCAAAGGCTGCTTGATTTCAATGGGGAACTGGCCACTCTCCCGGAACATAGCTCGAAATTGGTCGCGATGACGCTTCATTAACCATCAGACAACAACACGGTAAAGCATCACGGGCTTTTCAATCCCCTTTAACGCAACAACCCCTGTTTTGGGGTACGCTTCGAATACGTCTCTGACACTTGCATAAACCTCTTCCGTCACAAGTATCTCTCCTGCGAGAGCTTTATCCTCAATCCGGAATGCCTCATTGATCGCAGTCCCTACTGCACCGTATTTTTTTCGCCTCTCGCAGCCTATGTTGCCCACCACGACCTTACCTTTACTAATTGCTATCGCCATCTCCAGAAAAGGAAACTTCCCGACCGGGTTTCGGGTGCGTTCCGTGGGGTATCCCTCTATCTGATGATTAACCTTACCCAGATTGGCCTGCAGTTCTTGGTTAAGTCCGGGCATTGCGTGTTGCATATCGATGGCGCACTGTACAGCCCGCTGCACCGCATCGGTCATGTGCCGCGGAGCGCCGAAGAAGGCGAGGATTCCGTCACCTGTGAACTCATCTATAGTCCCGCCATGCATCATGATGACATCTACCATTTTCTCCAAGAAACGGTTTATGATTTCCACCACGATCTCAGGGGACGAGGATGCAGTCAAATGCGTGAATCCCCTCAGATCGGACACCAGAATCGTGAGATCTCGCAACTCTCCACCCAGGTTCATGCCGGTCGGAGAATTGAGTATCTCTGAGACAACTTCCGGGCTGAGGTAAGATCCGAATGTGTCTCTTATAAAATTCCGCTCTCGCAACCCGGTCACCCCAAGGTTGAAACCCTCCGTCACGGAGCCGATCTCGTCATTAGACACAACAGGTATCTTCACCTCCAGGTCTCCTTGCCGAATCCTCTGCATCGCCAAAACCATGCGGCGGAGTGGTATGGAAACGCTTCTTGCCAATGATATCGACAGTCCCACGGAAACCAGTACGGCCCAGGAGCTCAGGAAGGCTATGACTACAGGCATCTGCTCAACAAAGCTCCCGATGTCCTGGGACCCTGCCTTGATCTGGTGCATCTGGCTCAGGGTTATATAACTGACAATCATGACCGGTACTGCCCCTATCATCAGCGAAACAACTATGAGCTTCGGCAAGACATTGATGCGGATAGAGTCCGGGATTGTAGTGAGCACGTCAGCAGGGAAGAGCAATTGGATTTTGCTTATAATAATCCATTCCAATATAAAATACTCAAAAAGTATGGTGAAAGGCGCTCCTACAAACATTATGCCGAAAAAGATCTCAAAGGTGTACCACGTTCCACGCTCCTCTCCCATCCATATGACGCGAACAGGGCCAAACAGGACTGCCGCTGCGATCCAAGCCAGAAGGCTGAAACCCGCAGAGCTGAGAGGAAAATTCAGAAGCATTCCTATCAATGCTTTTAACCGATGGGGTTCCGGTTCCTTCAGAATTCTTGGGAGATCCTTCCGTAGAGGCCTGTAATACAACAATTTCAGCACCAGGGTCACCAGGCACAACACAATCGTCATAAACACGAAATATGAAACCTGAGCTCCAATACCCGCACCGAATCGGTCCGGAGCAATGCCGGATCTGACAAACGTGAAGTAAACAAAAGTCAGTCCTGCGCCACACACATTCACCACGAGGCTGACAAGCGCTATAGATATTCTAAAATTTCTCAGCTCTGATTCTTTCAAAGGACAGCCCCTCGAACTAAGGTTAGTTGCTTTCTGAAAACAGATCACCCAGCATTATGCGTTGAACTGGCCGATCAGGTTAGTTCCAGGACCATTGACCGCCCGTCGATAGCCCCTTGGACTTGAAATGAGCTCCGATTGTCCTCGCTGGCTGCTTCCAGCATGCAAGAGACTCAATTGGCCGCACACGAGGAGGAAGGTCGGGCCGTGCCCGACGTGGTTTTCATGATCTCAGTCAATGGCTGGGGGCCACGGGCCTTCCTACCATTACTCACCCCAGCCTCCCCAGAATGTGGATGGCGGGGAGGGGTCGAGCCAAGCGACAGGGTAATGTGACAGGCCCGGAAAGAGTCGACTCCATACCGCCGCAACCATAGCCAGGCTCATGACGCCAATGAAAATTGGCTGCCACAAGGCAGACAAACCCGAATGAGTGTAAATCATGAACAAAGGATTCGCTCCGGCTGGAGGATGCACGGTTTTGGTAAGGAGCATGTACCATAATGCCAATACTTGGGCGAGTGCATAGACCCATAACGAATCGCCGAAGCACTGGTAACATGCAATGCCGATCAGCGAACAGCCAAGATGAGCGCCGAACAGGGCCCGCGGCTGTGCGGCAGGGGCTCGCGTGAGACCAAACAAAAAAACAGCGGAACCGCCCAATGACGCCAAAAGAAATGGCGATGCGGGTGGCTTTACAAGCCAGATCGCCAGCGCAATACCTACCCCGGCACCGAGCCCACACCATAACAGACGGATTATCGCATTTGCCGTTGTGACCGGTTTCTGTTTAGACGATTTCAAGACGGACCCGCTTTCGGATTTTGCTTCAAAAGCCACAACTTCCCTCTAAATGGGCAGACCCAACCAGGAAAATACTCCCATCATTTTCAATCCTATAAACATGAATACAAGCGCAAAAACTATCCTGAGCCTGTCTGATGATATCAGGTGGGTGGCTTTAGCCCCTACCACCGCCATGGGAATACTCGAAATACCTAATAATCCGAATTGGAGCCAGTTCAGGTAACCAGTGCTATACGCAGGTAGCCCTTCAACACCAAGTCCGTTAACAAGATATGAAATCGATCCACCTAGAGCAGTAAATATCATGAAAGCAGTCGCAGTCCCTACAGCCTCATGAACCCCAAATCCCAGAAAGTTAATCATAATCGGAATAAGCATGCCTCCACCACCTACCCCGATGATCCCGGAAATAAACCCGAATATGACCCCACAAATTATCAGCGCACCAACACTATCGGCGGATGACCTGCTTACATCCTTCGTCTTTTTAATTAACATTCTAATGGAAAGAAATATGCCCACACTCCCAAAAAAAGCCGTGAGAATGCTCCCGGGAATCCGTGAGGCGACATAGGCGCCCAAAAACGCTACGCTTGCTCCGGTCAATCCAAGGATCACAGCCGCCTTCCAGTCGACCGCTCCTTTCTGATGATGAGTTATGGCGCTGCTAATTGCAGTCGGAAGGATCACCAACAAGCTTGTTCCAAAGCTTACGCGAATAGCTATTGTGGAATCGACTCCCATCCATTTTAACATCCAGAACTGCACAGGTACCATGATAAACGCGCCTCCCACCCCCAGCAGACCGGATGCGAAGCCCGTTAGTAGACCTGCTGCAAGCAGCACCTCTATTTGGAGTGAGCATATCTCTGTCATGAAATTCCCAATATCTCGTTATGTTGCGATCTTCGTTGGATGCGCATTCTTATGTACCCCCAGCCAAGACATCAGTTCTCACATTCGCCTCCTGCGAGATCGTCTAAGAACCGACTATACACCAATCAGTCGGTGTATGTGTAAGGTCGGATGAGAAATGACGCTCAGAGGACGGACCGCCGGGAGGAAAGGCTTTTTCCCTCGTCACACCGTTGCAAAACGGGGTCCAGTCATGCTCAAAACGCGGGATTACACAAAAAGCGGGTTCCCGGACTCTTTTTCGGTTTGGAATGGGGTTACCGAAACTTCTTCTCTTCCTGCCGGAGGATAACTCTCTGCTTCGATGTTACTTACAATATGGGCTTCGAACGGAAAGCTTCGCGCAAGCTCTGCCTGAACCGATATAGTTGATGCAAATTGGTATTCGATTGCCGACATTCGACTCCTTGAGGATGCTCTCGGGTCGTCAAGTCTCCTCATCGCCCACATAAGGATCTCTATTAACAAAAATGCGGTTCCAGCATAGCTCACGACCAAGAGTGCCAAGCCAAACATCATTTGGGCAGCCATGATGCTCTCCTTTGCGGTATTCTTGCCGCTTCTGAGACACACCATACCGAAAAGGTCGATCAGCCTTGTCGATGTGACGGCGTTTTCGGTATTCTTTCTACGTGTAATAGACGCAAGATCGATCAGGAATGTTAAAAGATAGGCGTTGAAATCTCACATGACGTGGTATTAATTGAAAACCATGAATCAGCGGAAGATTTTTACAACAATCTTGCTCTTGTAATGTCGCTGCCACGCATAAGGCTTATCGTGGACACCGGTGCCCCGGTCTTAAGTGGACGTCGTAAATACGCATATGCTAATCTGCAAAAAATGTTGAAAAAGCAATTACGGCAGTTGCAGAAGCTTTAGTATTAAAGGGGTCTTCTGAGGGGGTTTAGGTACTATTATTGGAAACTCACCCTCTGTTTCCTGCATGATGGTTCCGGGGATGAAAATTGAACTCCCGTTGATATGGAGCAATTTACCAAGGCTCTGGAATGCCTTGGAGAGTTCTGGTTTACCTTGGTAAGACTTCCGATTCCTCCTAAATCATAGGAAGAGGCAGATATGGAAACGATTCGGCTCCTGATCGTTGAGGACAATCCAGTGGATGTCCTTTCTCTCAAAGAGGCACTTAAGCAGTCCAAAGGCTCGAATTTCGTTATTTCTCACGTGGAGACCTTGGCGGAAGCCAAAGGATTTCTAGAAAAAGAACATATTGATGTTCTGGTCTTGGACCTCGGCCTGCCTGATAGCCAAGGACTCGAAACTTTCATGGAAGTTCAGAAGTCCGCTCCGAACCTTCCCATTGTAGTGGTCTCAGGCTCGGACGATGAATCCCTGGCAATTGAGACCGTGAAGAATGGGGCGCAGGATTATCTAATCAAGGACAAATGGGATGCACAACTGATTCTCCGGGCTCTTTATTATGCAATCCAGCGACATCAGCTTCTTTCCACGTGTAAACAGGCGAACGAATCTTCACTAAGGGCAAACAGGTCACTCCGGGTCTTAAGTCTATGCAATCAACTGTTGGTGCGAGCAACCCAAGAACAGGAGTTCTTGCACGAGATATGCCGAATCCTTGTGGATCACGGAGGATATCGCATGGCGTGGATTGGATTTGCCCTTCACGATGAGGCCAAGACCGTGCAGCCGGTAGCGATTGCCGGATTTGAAAACGGATATCTCCAAGCTGTGAAAATCACCTGGTCAGACGACGAGACGGGCCGGGGTCCGACGGGGACAGCTATTCGGACGGGAATCACCAAAATCAACAGAAACAGTTGGTCTAATCTCGCGTACGGACCGTGGCGCTCAGAGGCGCTAAATCGCGGCTATGCTTCGTCTATTGCACTTCCACTCACGGATCATAACGGGATATTTGGGGCTCTAACAATATATGCCACGGATCCGGATGCTTTTGATGATGAGGAAGTGACGTTGCTCGGTCAATTAGCCGATGACTTGGGCTATGGGATCACTACACTGAGAATGCGGGCAGCCAAAGAAAAGTCGGATCTTGCCCGCCAGGAGAGTGAGCGGCGCTTCAGGGCAATCTTTGAAGGGGCGCAGGATTATATTTTTCTGCAAGACCGGTCGTTCAGGTTTACTCTCGTGAATCCTGCAGTTGAAAGCCTCTTCGGCATGCCGGTCTCCAAAATTGTTGGCATGAGTTATGAGGACCTTTTCGGTGACGGAGGCGCAGTGTTCGTCAGAGAATTGGATTCGCGCGTGCTACAGGGCGAATCCATCGAGGGCGAGCACACAAGACGAGTTAATGGAACACCAATGATATTTCTGGAAACAAGGATTCCGTTGCGGGACGATGCAGGGGACATTGTTGGTATTTTCACCATTTCTCGGGATATTACCGAACGCAAGGGTATAGAATTCTTACCCTCGGAATCGGATATTACATGTTCATCCGAGACCATGAGATCCACCCTGAAGATGGCTCACGCTGCGGCTCAAAACGACTCTACTATTTTGCTGCTGGGTGAAAGCGGTAGCGGCAAGGATTACCTGGCCAGGTACATACATAATCGTTCCAAACGGGCCGGCGGACCGTACTTTTCTGTAAATTGCGCTGCCATTTCCTTAGAGCTTGCCGAATCCGAATTATTCGGTCATGAACGAGGATCTTTCACCGGTGCGCAAGGCCGCAAGAGGGGACTGGTGGAACTGGCAGAAGGGGGAACATTGCTGCTCAATGAAATCGGCGAGCTGTCACTCCCTCTGCAGGCAAAGCTGCTTACCTTTCTCGATACAAAAAAGTTTACCCGCGTGGGTGGGGAAAAAGAAATTTCCGTCAATCTGAGACTTATTGCTGCGACCAACAAGGATTTGGAAACAGAGGTTGAGAACGGACGTTTCAGAAAAGATCTGTTCTATCGCATCAACGTGTTATCTATCATAGTACCTCCATTGCGAGACAGGCGTGAGGACATCCCGATACTGGTCGAGGAAATTCTGTCCCAGCTTCATACTGAAATGCAGTTTGTCACTCCGCCCAGCATTGATGAGGCAACCAGTGAAATGCTCAAAAGGTATGCATGGCCCGGCAATGTGAGGGAACTACGTAATGTCTTGGAAAGAGCTGTGATACTCTCGCCAGACGGTCATCTGAGTCTCAAATTACCGGACGGCCAAACAAATCAAGATGATTTGTTCCAGATGCGTTTGTCGCCCGGTCTTTCACTCCAGGAAGCAACAGATGAAGTGGCAAAGTCCTTATTCCTGACAACACTTCGTGCTTGCAATGGAAATAAGAAAGCGGCAGCCAAGATGCTCGGAATATCCCGAGATACCATATATCGGTTCGTGGACAAGTTCGGAACGGAAACGGACGATTGATCCGATCTGGAAACGGCCAAGCGTTTCTTCAGACCTTTTTCTCGTGCTTTACAAAGGTTCCGTTCCGGTACTCCTCAAAGGCTACACGCAATTCATCTTTGGTATTCATCACAATAGGACCGTACCAGGCCACCGGCTCACCGATAGGTTCACCTGATACGAGGAGGAACCTTACGGGATCGGCTTCCGTCGAAACGACTTTGGAAAAACAATCCGAGAAGCATCGAGAAATGTTGCGGACCCCCGGAAAACTGAACGCATCCAACCCAAAATCTGTTCCCAATTCTTAATTCAACTGGACATTTCCTTCTTCCTCTGATAAATGCGCTACATTCTCACCTCAAGGGGGGGTCAATGAGAATTTCGGAGCAAGACAAAACGCAAATGATCCGTCTTATTGCTGAAGGAGAATGCCTTAGCATCTATGACTTGGAAGGATTTTATAGCTGGATGCAAGCCTCGTACGAGGCATTAGAGTTGAATCCTTTGCAGCGGAAGAGATTCGACGAATATTGCCGCTCATCTTGTGATTCCACCTCCTTGAGGCTTTGTGCGGGCGTATGGGTGCTGAAGGAGGCCCTCAATGGGGATGCCTCGGACGACTATACAGCCATAAATTCACAAATCTAATTATGCTAGGGCTCAAGCCTCGGCTTCAACAGTCTTTCACTCACTCAGCCGGAGCGCGCTAATTCCGGCAATCGCTCCTAGTCCCTCATCGGCACAAACCCTTCGGGGCGCAGCATTCCTCGTTTTTCAAGTATTCCCGTGAAGTCGTTCGACAACAAGGTCTGGATAAGCTTCTCACGAGCCTCGATCTGTCGTGGCGTCCAGTCCCCCTTGATTCGAACGACAAACCTTGTGCCGATTATCGTTCCCTTGAGGGGCTGAGGATCTGTCACCGTTCCCCCGAGCGGCAGAATGTCGAACAGGTCCGGGAAAGTGTCTCGAATATACCGCCCGAGGTGGTACATAATCACACCGGCATCCGCTTTCCCATATGCTATTGACCACGGTACATCACGATGATGAATGCGGGGACCCGCGAGCCATTTGTGGGGATCATGACTTGCTCCGTTGAAAATCGTGTCGATCAGTTTTTGCGCTGTCATGTTTGTGGGAGGATTGGCGTCGTTGTCGGCGATGTTGTGAATGGTCTCCGCATAATTGCCAAATGCTCCCGGCTCAAGCTCGGGGTTTGGCGACACAAAGTGAACATCACCGCGTCCAAGGTCCCAGACGGTGCCAATATTCTTGGGATTCCCCTTCTTGACCAGTATCACCGACCCTCTGTCCTTGTACATATGATGCGGCGGTCCCTCCGCGTACCCTGCTTCCTCTAACCGCTTCATCACCTTGCCCGTCCCGACTACCACTTGAGGTCTGCACCTGGCATACAGGTTCCCGAATTGGACAACCTGATGATCGAGCTGCGGCACCGCCACAGGAGGACTGGTAGTGTAGAACCAGTTCTGGAGAGGACGATCCTTGAATTTGGCGAGAAATATGGGCCACACATCCTTCAGCGCGGGATAGTAATTTCCTTCTGATGAGAAACAAAGGTCGCAAGAAGATATCTCGGCATGAAAATCATGGACCGTATTGGATGTGGGATCGTTGAGATTCGGCGTGACAATTCCGCCATCATAAGGCCACTCCAATAATGCCGGCCCATCGATGACAGGCTTCCCTTTGATGGGTGTCATGTCCGCGAAACCTCCGGTCGCGAAAAATAAGAGGGTTGTAATGCCCAGGCTCAATCTTAGCAATCTGGATAACTTGCTCACCGAAGACCTCCCTGATGCAGGATGTTCAACCCCAGCCCTTTTCCGGGTTCTTCTGCGCTACGAAATGAGCCTCCACGACTCCTTTTCTTTGTCATTCCTTTTGATTCTTTTGTCTCGATTGCACAGTTTGGAAACCCTGTTTTCCGGAATCTTCGTGCCCGATGAGATTGCATGCGTTGTTCGGAATACCCAGCCTCTTTCTTTCGCGGATCTGCGAAGAAACTTGTAAATCTTGTCCCTGTCACGCTTATCCTGAAACCACTTAAAGAGCCATGCTATGGCCCCGGCAATGACGACTATAATGGCTACGGCCGCCGCAATCTCCTTGAAATCGGTGCCGACGAAACCGAGGAAGCCGCTGACGATTTCCATACCTAGACACCCCTCCTCTAAGACGGAATTCAGACAACTTACGTTACCATCACATTGACACCATAGCCTTTCTTGAACAAGAAAATTTGCGGACAATAGTATCAGAATCCAGGCCAATTGTCCGCGATTTTTGGGTTTGCAACTCGCGTCAATATCATCTCTTACTGTTGGACAGACTGCAGCCCACGCTTCGTCATGTCGCAAGTGGTTGCTTGACAAAAGCCAAAGGAATCTATGATACTTCGTGAATAAACGTTGGTCTGTACAGGTTTGAAAAGGGAAGTCGGTGTAACTCCGACGCGGACCCACCGCTGTGAGTGAGGACGAACCCCGCAGAAAGCCACTGTGCCGTAGGCCGGAGAGGACGAAACGGCACGGGAAGGCGCGGTCAGTAGGAAGATCCACAAGCCAGAAGACCTGACCAAACCTTGTTAACAACTTGGGGAGAAGGTAAATCCTCAGGCTGATCCTTTCAGCTTGGGGATTTTTATTTGGAGTCACCGACTCGGGGAATTCCGAGTATAGGGAGAGATGTGGTATGGCCACTCGAGTTCCAATCAAAATCAATGCTGACAATTGTCGGGGGTGCCGCCGTTGTGAGGTCGCTTGTGCCTGGCATGGCGATGGACCCCTAAACCCACGCCTTGCCGGAATTCAGATAATGAAGCTGAATGAAGGCGGCACGGATCAGCCTGTAATCAACATGGAATGCCTTGAGAACTTTTGCGGCAAAACGGACGCTTCAAGCGGAAACCAACATGAGCCGGTATGCGTAAGCGCTTGCCTTTTTGATGCCCTTCAAATTGACTGGGAAGGAGAGGACAATGAGTAGAAAATGGTTTGGTTGGACCGGAACGATCCTCAAGGTAGATCTCACCGGGGGCACCATACAGAGGGCAGCTTTAACGGAAGACCTGGCATATCAGTATCTTGGGCAAGCTGGGATCAATGCCCGAATATTGTATGACTTGGCTGGTCCGGGAACTGATCCATTTAGCCCGGATGCACCCCTAATCTTTGGCGCAGGACCACTAGCCGGTACTCTGGCACCTTGTTCGGGCAGATTCTCAGTAACATTCAAGTCTCCTCTTACTGGGATCTTCGGTGATTCTAATTGCGGCGGGCATTGGGGTTCTGAGCTGAAAATGGCTGGGTACGATCACATAGTCATCACAGGAAGGGCCCAATATCCCGTCTATCTGTGGATTGATAATGATAAGGTGGAAATACGAGATGCACGGGCTCTTTGGGGACAGGACACCTGGGTAACTGAAGACCTTGTCAAACAGGATGTAGGTGAAAGAACCGCCCAAGTGGTTTGTATTGGTCCTGCAGGAGAAAACCTTGTGCGTTTTGCCGCCATCATCTGTAATCTTGCGAGGGCCGCTG
>JBKQRG010000290.1:0-4755 GCA_052144015.1 Desulfomonilaceae bacterium | reverse complement strand
TTTCAAGGCCCTCAAAATTCGCCCCCCGAAAAACAAGACCTCCCACAAATTGTCGGCAGAAGCCGCTTGATACCAATCAATGTTATTGTTAAACTAAAACAATATGTTATCCGAACATTCTCCACCAACTTCTCGTCAAAGATCCGCTCGATGTCGTCGGTCTCTCAATGGCGCTTGGTCTAAATGAAATTGCGTGCTAACATTCAACATGAAAATTTTTGCATGCTCAATGCTCCCTCTAGAAGGCAGGACGTGAAAGGCAATCATCGAAAACCACCTGACTTTGCTTTGTTGCCCGGCGCCCGCAGACATGATCCTTACGATCTGACTTTAGATCCTGAAAAGACAGACATGATACATGTACCGGGGATGGAAATTACTCAATCAGGAAGTTTCGATGTCACGTCACTTGACGAAACGTACCTAGGGAAAGCTCTTCAAGTGATTCCTGTGCCAGCCCTGTTCCTGGATTCTCGCAAGTTCGTTGTCTATTTGAATCGTGCAAGCCGCGTTTTGTTTGGGGAAAATACCAACGCGATTGGAACGTCTTTCTTAGTCTTTTTTCCCGAGTCTTCAGCACGCCTGGCTGCCGAATCAGCCATTGGCAGAGTATTTACAACTCGCACTTCCGAAGTTATTGAATGCGCCATGCGTTTTGAACAAACTTCTGTGCACGCACGAATTCACTTACGGTCTGTAAGGAGGGAAACCGGAAGGTTCATTCTTGTGATCATGGAAGATTTAAGCGCCGAAAAGAAACTCCTAGAGATGATGGAGCTGCACCACGACGAGTTGGAGTGTCTTGTTAGAGCGCGAACTGGTGAACTGGAGACCAGCAAAAACAAGTTGCGGTCGGAAACGGCTCGGCGAAAGCTGACTGAAAAGCAAGTGAGAGCTAGGGACCTACTCTTTGAGGCTGCCATTAATTGTTTCGGTGATGGTTTTTTCGTGAAAGACAAGTTACATAGATACGTGCATGTAAACCCAGCTCTGGAGCGAATGTGGGGAGTACCTCGAGATAGCCTAATGGGAAAAAACGATGCAGACATTTTTTCATCCGAGGAGTTCACCTCAATATGCGAAGTGGAGAAGAGAGTACTCTCAGGAGATGTTGTAGAGACGGAGAGAGGAGTAGTTATCAACGGGGTCATGTCTGTCTTCAATACCGTGCGCTCCCCCCTAAAGGATGGTACCGGCAAGGTTATAGGGGTGTGCGGGGTTGTGAGAGACGTGACTGGACACAAAGCGGACTTCGGTATACTGGAACGCGATACGGAAGGAGAGCCGGTGTCAGAGGCTATGAAAGAGGTCCTCAATCTAGCCCTGACTGTGGCCAAAACCGACAGCACAATTCTCCTTCTTGGCGAGACCGGGAGCGGTAAGGATCACTTGGCTCGATTTATTCACCAACACTCTAGGCGGTTCTCATGGCCTTTTGTATCTGTGAATTGCGCTGCTCTTCCGACCGACCTACTAGAATCTGAATTGTTTGGCCACGAACCCGGAGCATTTACGGGCGCCGTGCGTTTAAAGAGGGGGCAGGTGGAACTAGCTGAGGGAGGTACCTTGCTTTTGAACGAGATAGGTGAGTTACCAGTGCAGCTTCAGGCCAAACTATTGAGCTTTTTGGATCACCGTGCCTTCACACGAGTAGGAGGTCAAAAGGAAGTAAGGACCAACATAAGGATCATTGCTGCCACAAACAGGGATCTCGCGGCAGAGGTCGTGGCGGGCAAATTTCGCTCGGATCTATTTCATCGAATCAACGTCATTCCTATCACGGCCCCGCCCTTGAGAGTAAGGGTCGAAGATATTCCGCGGCTAGCGCGGCAAATTCTTGAAGAACTTTGCGACAGTCTTGGCATTCCAGAGATTCCTGCCCTCTCACCATCAGCTGAACTGAGCCTCAAACACTACGGCTGGCCCGGAAACATCAGGGAACTTCGCAATGTTTTGGAGCGCTCTCTTATTCTCAAGTCCTCAAATTCGACTAGCCTCAATTTCACGAGATTCCCGGGCACTGGTGACCCCCCGAACGATTCCGCAAAGCTTCTCGGAAACAAGAGCTTGAATCAGATAGTCCGCGATGTGAAATCATCGCTGATACGGGAGGCCCTGAGTCGTTCAAAAGGCAATAAGATGAAGGCGGCACAAATGTTAGGAATCCCCTATGTCTCTCTCCGGCATTATCTCCAAAGCCTTTCCAATGATAAAAAATATATAGAGGACGATGAAATTTGATAAATTTTATCAATCTGATTCTCAATTTCACCAGGAGTCTTCAGTTTAATTCGTAGATAAACCCTCCCAGCCAATAAGCTTGACCCTGTCAATACTCAGTACCTTGACCGCATGGAAGCATCGAAATACTTCCTCTTGGTTATTACAGTGGCCTGCCCCCGAATTATGTACCACTTGTTAAGTTAGAGGTATATTACGTTTTCCTCCTGAGAGAGGGAGGTGACCTCCCGAGTCAGTGGGAACGACCCATGTCGCCAGTATGGGTTCAGGAGCAGGTGGGTGATAGTTCAATTAGCTGTGTGATCTGACGGATGAAATCCCTGGGCCCCTAAAGGACCCCTTTCGCCACGCAGGGCACATGATAAGTCCGTCGGGAAAACCACGTGACCTCTTCTCCTTATCTTGCTAACAAATTGCTAACACTATACCGTGCCATGGTTTATGCTGGTTTATACTGTGCGAAAAGAGGGCGAAATCGTTCAGCTTTTGAAGCAAGTCGTTGAAATATTTGGGCACTTCCTCGCCTTGACACGGCAGGGGTCGCGACTCAGTTCGCTTGGCACGAGTTTGCGCACAATTTGCGCACACGTTGACAGACTGTAACGGATCGAAATACACTGAACCGGATTGACAGGGCTTGAAATGGTTGAGGATTTGGAACAGGTTATTGATTTACTTAGTGTTATCTTTGCATTCGGGATGCAGGGGTCGCTGGTTCAAATCCAGTCGTCCCGACCAGTTATTTCAATTGGTTAGGGTCATGTTGCAGCATGACCTTTTTCTTTTCGGATGAATTTGTCACAGATTTGTCACAGCCACGCCGTCTCGAAAACGGAATCACTTGTCCTCCTACGGACGCCTCGTGACCGCCATCAGCGTCCGATCTCGTTGGTCGGTTTCCTGTTCCGTCCGATGTTTTGGGGATGTCACTACCCAACCATATATGGGTCTTGCCGTGATCAAAGGTAAGGAGGTCTATGGCTTCGAGCAACTCGTCATCCTCCATAAGAGAACCGTACCGCCTGTTGACCGGCTTTTCCGCTGTCCAATGCCCCATTATCTCTTCAGCAATCCGATCCGAAATGCCGCTTCTCGCTGCATTTCGTCTCCATGTGTGGCGCAAATCAGTTAGGACGGGTCTGGGAGAAAGCTCCATCGTACGGCAAGCTTTTCTCCAAGGATTCTTGCGGCTTTCCTCACTTGGAGGTCTCACCCCATGCCGGTCTCTGAGGACAAAGAGAGCGTCTTCGACCCTTGGGGTCGCTCTGAGGCAAGACTCAAGGACCGGAACCAGTTCCCTATGGATAGGTACTTTTTTCCAATCGTCTTCCTTGACGTTGTTAGGTCCAAGAAAGATCATTCTGCGATCCAAGTCTACTCTTGACCTTTGGAGATTATGCGCCTCCCCGACCCTCATCGCCGTGTAATATACGGTCTGAGCTATGGGACGTACCCATTCCGGCAAGAGGTTGAAAAGATCGACGGCATCCGAACGGCTTATGTAGACCTTTCTCTCCGATGACTTGGTTGAAAGACGCTTCACCAGCCTGCAGGGGTTTTGATCGATCATTCGGAGTTCCTGCAGGACAGTGAAAAGCTTGGACATGGTGGACTTTTCCCTGTTTATAGTCGTGTTTGCAGCTCCAGATTTCTTCCGGGACTGCATGTATGCTCGTACCTCAGGAACCCAGATATCCTCCACCGCTATTTGCCTGCCTAGAAAGCCGACGATATGCTTGAGTGCATAGATGTGTCGTCCCCTGTTGGGCTCGTCGTCTCGGATGGTGGGGTAGTTGAGAAAGAGTTCCACGGCTTCCCACAGGGTCAATGGACCCGGATGGACTATCTGTGGCTGAAAGCGCTCATACATCAGGTCAGGAGGCACTTCGAAGCCCGACTTCTCAAATGAAGACCGGGCCACATCCTTTTCCAGAACACTCAGTCTTGAAAACTGTCCAGACCTACAGGCAATTTCCACGGCTTCTTTGGTTTTCACCACCTGTTCCTCTGTTTCCACCGGCACATGAACGCGAACCTGTCTTCCAAGTGGGCGGAAGCGCAACGAATATCCATGTTTTTGTTTCTCTATTGCCGACATAGTGAACGTATCTCCTCCAACGTCACCGCATCGGCATCTGAGCCTTGACGAACAACTCTCCTCCTTTCGTCCTTGTTATTGGAGGAATCTATGCCGGTTGGCTTTGATCGGTCAATGCGTTTTCGACGCCAAAATTCTTCAATATCTTCGGGACGAACTTTTCTCCTGTTTCCGACCAGATGAAAAGCAAGTTCTCCGTCTTCGCAAAGCTTTACGAGCTTCTTTGTGCAACATCCGATTAACTCTGCTGCTTGATGAATATCCAATGACGGACGAGGATCATCTGTGCTTTTTCTTTTTTCCGGTATTTCTTGGTGACCTTTGCTCATCAGTTTTCCACACCCAAAAATTTGATCTTTGACAATTAAACGTTTTAGTCGATGAAAATCCTGACCACTTTTTCGGGTGAGAAATAT